>CATZPU010000008.1 GCA_958422845.1 uncultured Lachnospiraceae bacterium
GAATACATGGCGATAACAGTACCGCAATATAGACGGATAGTATTCACGCACAAAATTTTCCAGCTCCTGTTCGTCGCCGTTTTTCATTTTTCTCACAGACCAGAAACCGCCGGACATAGACTTCCCCCCTCTCTCTTTCGGATACCTGCGCCGTATTTATCATCTGGATCATTACATTCTCATAATATTAACACCGCAAAAGGGCAAAAAGATAGCGCACACAGGCAAATAATTTCTTTCTTTGCATGCGTGCGCATAAATACGCCCTGTTTTTCTTTTACTACCTGATAAAATTCGTAAACTCCTTCTTATTCTCCGGCGCCGTAATTCCCTGCTCTTTTCCGAGCGCGATACATTTAATCAGCCATGCCATATTTTTACCGATATTGTACATTGTGGACAGGCCCTCTTTGTCCTGAAGTACGTCCTCCGGCTTTGAACCGTGCGTATCATTCCAGTATGTAGAAGAAACGACCGGCATAGAATTGATCGTAAAATATTTATTCACTACGTCCATAGATGCCGTTGTTCCGGCGCGGCGCGCATTCAGCACTGCCGCCGCAGGCTTATGCTTCATATATTTTCCGCCTGAATAAAACGCCCTGTCCATAAATGCCAGAAGCCTTGCGCTCGGATGCGCATAATAAACAGGCGAGCCAAACACAAAGCCGTCCGCCTGCGCCGCTTTTTTTGCAAACTCATTTACGAGATCATCAAAAACACATTTGCCCGTCTCACGGCATTTTCCGCAGCCCATGCAGTCCGGCAGCGCTTCATTTCCGATAAATATCGTCTCTGTCTCTATCCCTTCCTCATGCAGAGCGCGTGCCACCTCGCCAAGCGCCGCCGCCGTACATCCTTCTTTCTTTGCACTTCCGTTTATCAAAATAACCTTCATCTCTGTCTCCTCCTTTTTCCGGTCATCTTACCATCATTATAAGACAAAATCCGAAAAAGAAAAGTAAAATGTCTCATTCTTTACAAACCCCTCTGCCGCTGATATAGTAATATATTATAGTAGCTGTTCAGCACAGACCGAATGATAAAGGTACTGAACAATTACCTATTATAAAATATAGTAGACAGGAGAGTTGAAAATTGCGAGCATACGAAAGACTTTTAAATTATGTAAAAATCCACACGACAAGCGATGAAAACAGTTCTTCCGTACCAACAACAGCGCGTCAGTTTGACCTTGCGCGCGTACTGGTCGATGAGATGAAAGCACTCGGTATCACAGACGCACGCGTAGGAGACAATTGCTACGTTTACGGCACGATTCCGGCTACTTCCGGTTATGAAGATAAGACTTCCATAGGTTTTATTGCGCATCTGGATACAGCGCCGGATTTTTGCGGTGAAAACGTAAATCCCCAGATTCATGAAAATTATGACGGAAAAGAGATTGCGCTCGGTGTGAGCGGCAAAACACTGTCGCCTGAAAAATTCCCGCACCTGTCGCGCCTGAAAGGCCGTACACTGATCACAACTGACGGTACGACACTGCTCGGCGCCGATGACAAGGCAGGTATCGCTGAGATCATGACGCTTGCCGAAGAGCTGATAAACGGCGGCGAGCCGCACGGAAAGGTGTGCATCGGTTTCACGCCTGATGAAGAGGTCGGCAGCGGAGCCGCGGAATTCGATATTGCCGGTTTTGGGGCTGAATTTGCTTATACGGCGGACGGCGGATGTGAAAACGAGATCGTTTATGAGAACTTCAATGCGTGCAGCGCAGAATTTGAGATAAACGGCTTCAATATCCATCCGGGAGAATCCAAAAATACTATGATCAACGCCGCTCTTGTGGCAATGGAGATCAACAGTATGCTTCCGTCCGGTGAAACTCCGGCTCATACAGACATGTATGAGGGATTTTTCCACCTGACAGATATGGAAGGCACGGTAGAACATGCAAAGCTTCAGTATATCGTGCGCGATCACAGCGGCGCTCATTTTGAAAGCCGTCAGGAGATACTTCGCCATATCGAGAAGCTCATCAATGAAAAATACGGCGAGGGTACTGCAAAGCTGACGATCCATCAGCAGTACCGCAATATGGCGGAGATCATCGAACCGTGCATGCATCTGATCGACAACGCAAAGGACGCTATCCGCGAGCTCGGCATGGAACCGGATATCGCCCCGATCCGCGGCGGCACAGACGGAGCGCGCTTAAGCTTCTGCGGACTGCCGTGCCCGAATCTCGGCACAGGCGGCTATGCTTACCACGGCCCGTACGAGCATATCACGGCAGAGGGCATGGACCTCGCGGTGAAAGTAATGCTTGGAATCGTGAGACGGTATGCAAAATAATTTCTGAAAACAGGGGCAGGTTCGCCGTCATGACGAATCTGCCCCTGTAAGTTGTTCAAATTCTATCTGTGTATCAGCATCCTCTTCCGGCTCACACACTCTTCCCTCTGCGCCAGCCACTCTTTAAGCGCGGGATACAGTTTCTCTCCCATCTCGTAGCCATGCCAGTAGAAGTCCTCCAGTTTTTCAAGATCGCGCTCTGTCCGGCTCACACACGGTATCTCCGGACGGATAACAAAGACTCTGCCCTGCTTTTCCAGCCGTTCGATCAGATCCATCTCCCTGTTGTAGATGTGGGCGCGGCGCATGATCGCACGCGCGAGCATCGGATATTTCCGGTAATGAATTCGTGCAAGCTCCGCCGCAGTAGAGCCTCCTTCTTTCTTGTAATAGCCCTTTCCTCTCGTGAGGATCACGATATTATAATCGAATCCGTCCGCAATCGCTTTTTGGATCGGAACGGAATCTGCGATCCCTCCGTCCAGCATCGGAATCCCGTCTACTTCTACAACAGGTGAAACAAACGGCAGGCTTGACGACGCACGGCAGGCTGCCATCATACGCTTCTGATCACGATACTCCTCGATAAACTCGGCTCTGCCTGTCAGACAGTTTGTCGTCGTCAGCAGACATCTCGTCGGAGATTTGACATACGCCTTAAAGTCAAACGGATAATCATGGTTTGGAAACTGGTCAAATATCAGATCCATATTCATAAAATATCTGGTCTTCATCATCGTGCGGACGCCGTACAGCTCATGATCGAGCTGCGCGTCAAGCATACACTCCTTCGTGCGGAGAATCTGCCCCGATACGTAGTCTACTGCGTTGCACGCCCCTGCTGAAACACCGATCACATACGGGACAACTATCTTTTTTTTCATCAGGCAATCCAGAACACCGCTCGTAAAGATGCCGCGCTGTCCCCCGCCCTCTAAGATCATCCCTGCTTTTTTCATGAAACCGCCTCCCTGTCATTTCCATTCGCCTGCGTCTGTCCGGCAATATTGCGGTACCGGACAGCTCTTACTTATCCTATCGTTCTCTGCATATACTGAAACTGCTTTTATCCATCATGCGATCTTTTGCAGGCACTGTCTTCACAGTCATGTACATGACGGCGATCTCGCGTCCGCCTGTATACGTTTCAGCCTTCCTCAGTCTGTGCTTCTGTATCAGCCTCTGCCGGAGCTTCTGTATCGCCCTCTGCTGCTTCCGTCTCGCCTTCGGCTGCTTCTGTCTCACCTTCAGCCGCCTCAGTCTCGGACTCCGGCTCTGTGATCACTGCATTCTCAAGCAGGAAATCAAGTGTCTTATCCTGAAGAACGCTGATGCGCACGACGTCCTCGCCGTATGCGGCGATAAACTCTTCTGCCGTCTCAAATCCAAACTCTTTTGCTGCCTCTGCGAGATCCTCATCTGTCACTTCGATACCTTCGCTCTCTGCGATCGCTTTCAGATACATCTCCTGCTGAAGATTCTGCTGCGTAGCCAGTACGACCTGCTCAGAGAAATCCTCTTCTGTCATACCCATGAAAGAGCTTAAGAACTCTTCAAACTCCATTGAATACTGCTCTGCCATACCGCGGTAGTAGGAATCCATATTTGCCACGCCGTAATCCACCATCTCCTGCGGATACTCCTTGATCTCGGAGCCTGCCGCTACCTGTGTAAGCAGCTCGCCTTTCATCATTGTCTCTTTCTGCGTCTGCGCCTGTGATTCAAGATCTGCGCGGATGCTGTCACGGTAGCCTGCCGCGTCTGTGTACTCTCCGTCAGAAATCGTAGACGCCAGCTCGTCTGTCAGCTCCGGCATACGCTTGATCTCATTTACCGTAACAGTAAATACGACGTCTTTTCCTGCAAGGTCTGCATTTCCGTAATTCTCAGGAAATGTAAGCGGCAGATCGACTGTCTCGCCGACAGCCACACCTACAAGCCCTTCCTCGAATCCCTCGATAAAGGAATGAGAACCGATCACGAGATCGTATCCCTTCGCCGTACCGCCGTCAAATGCCTCTCCGTTAAGCTTGCCCTCATAATCGATATTCGCCGTATCGCCGTCCTCTACAGTGCCCTCAGTGATCTTCTCAAGCGCGTCTGCAAACTGGATATTCTGGCGAACTACTTCGTCGATCTGATCGTCTGTGATCTCGATCGGCTGATCTGCGACGGAAAGCCCCTTGTACTCGCCAAGCGTCACGTAATCAAGAGCCGTATATTCCGGACGCGGCGGGATAGCTTCTGTCTCAGGAGCTTCTTCTGCGCCTGTCTCAGTCTCGGCTTCTGCGTTGTCCGCATCTGTCTCAGTTTCAACTTCTGCGTCTTTTGCATCTGCCTCCGTTGTATCTTCTTCAGCAGCTTCCGTTCCTGCTTCTTCCGTCTCTGCCGCTGCCTCTGTCACAGTCTCTGTCTCCTCAGCCATCACTGTTACCGGAGCAACAGAAGCTGCCGTCATCGCAAAAGTACAAAGCAATGCTGCCATTAAATTCTTTCTTCTCATATCATTTACCCTTTCTGATATAAAATTTATTTCACTGATCCTCTGCATTATAGCACAGGCAGTTCCGCATTTGGTGAACAAAGTGTGTTTTTAAGAAAAATTAAAGAATGATTGCACTTTTTTCCAAAGAATGATAGAATATATTTCGGATTATAAACACATGGAGGTACATATGTCTGCTTTAAATATTTTACTCATTATACTATTGATCCTTGTCATTGGACTTGTCATACTTTATTTTGTAGGACGAAAGATGCAAAAGAAACAGGCTGTGCAGCAGGAACAGATGGAAGCTGCGAAACAGACTGTCACGATGCTCATCATAGATAAGAAACGACTGCCGATCAAACAGTCCGGACTGCCTCAGATGGTGATCGACCAGACGCCGAAGCTTATGCGCCGCTCCAAGCTGCCGATCGTAAAGGCAAAGGTCGGTCCGAGAATCATGACGCTCGTCAGCGACGCCGCTATCTTCGATACGATTCCGGTAAAGAAGGAAGTAAAAGCAGTAGTCAGCGGTATCTACATCATGGAAGTAAAGGGTGTGCGAGGACCGCTTGAGACGGTACAGAAAAAGAAAGGGTTCTGGGCAAGAACAAAAGAAAAATTCAGCAGAAAAAAATAATACGAAACAAAATGACCCCTTCAGGGCAGGCATTTACAAACCTGCTTCCCGAAGGGGTTTTTATTTATCACAAATGAAACAGTCCGCTGTCTTTTTCCATCACCTTTATCTCGATACGGCAGTCTGCAAGCCGCTCATAGTTGACCTCCAGATCGTATTCAATACTGATGTCGATCTGCTGTTCTTCCTCCTTTACCTGCATATCCGTAACTGTGATTCCGGCAAGCAGATTTCCAAACGGCGTATTGTACCAGCTCTCGCTCCTTTTGTCGCGCTCAAATACCATTTTTGTGCTCATTACACCCTTTTTCTGCAATTCCAGAAGTCCGTCGCACAGTGATATTCTGTTGCGGATGCGCTCCGTCCCGTCCTGCGGCTGCTCCTCATAAAAAATATAATGCTTTCCATTCTTAAAGTAATATTTCCCTGGGGAAATGACTTCTATTTCTTCCTGTTCGCCATCCTTATCAAGCGTATGCAGCCCTTTTACACTGATTAAAATATCTTCTTTCATACTCTAATATTCCTCTATATTGATCTTCCGAATCGTCTCTACATCGTACGGAAGGATCGAATTCGCAAAATTCTTAAATTTATCTGCCGCGTCGCTCACAAAAAAGCGGTACGGCTCTCTGCCGGATGCTTTTTCACCCGGATTCAAAATACCGCGCTGCAAAAGAAGACGCTCCAGCTCCTTTGCAGTCTCATACGCCGGATTCACGAGCGTCACCGACTCCCCTGCTATCTTTCCTACGAGCGACCGAAGCAGCGGATAATGAGTACAGCCAAGGATCAGCGTATCAATATCCTGCTGCAAAAGCTCATCCAGATAACGCTTTGCCACCTCTTCTGTGACGGGGTCTTTCATCCAGCCTTCCTCTACAAGCGGCACAAACAGCGGACATGCTTTCCCGTATACCGTGATATTCGGATCGATCTTCTGTATCGTCTGCCTGTACATGTGACTGTTGATCGTGCTCTCTGTGCCGATCACGCCAATGCGGCGGTTTTTCGTTACACCGGACGCCACCCTTGCTCCCGGCTTTATCACTCCGATGATCGGAATATCCAGTTCCTTTTCTACCTCCTCAAGCGCCAGAGCGCTCGCCGTATTGCAGGCGATCACGATCGCCTTTACATTCTGTGTGCGCAAAAAACGGATGATCTGTTTTGAAAAACGGATGATCGTCTCTTTTGATTTGCTTCCGTACGGCAGTCGCGCCGTATCTCCGAAATAGACGATCCGCTCGTTCGGCAGATTCCTCATGATCTCCCGCGCGACCGTCAGACCTCCCACTCCCGAATCAAACACGCCTACCGCCGCCTTGCAGTCTGCATTTGCTGTATTACTGTCATTCATAATCTGATGTTTCCCTTTCTGCTGCATATTTCCCTGTGCGTCTGCAAACCACAGATGCCCCGTACCGCTGCAGCCACAGTACAGCCCTATCTTATTCTCTGTCCGAAAAAATCAGGGGGACTCCGTCAAGAAAAGCGAAACAAACCTCTGTCTGCTCCAGAAATTCGGCGCGTCCGTTCGTCCCCTCCGTCACTGCTTCCCGAAGCTCTTCTATCTGCTCTTTCGGTACAAGCGTCTCCACCGTCACGATCTCCGTATACTGTGAATCTGTGATCGTAAGTCCTCTCTGCCCAAGCAAATACTGTATCTTTCCGATTCCATTATAATCTGTCCTGATGCGAAGCAGCGCTCCGACCTTTTTCTCGATCACGGTACTGCCGCGCAGTCCTTCCTGAACGGATTTCGAGTATGCGCGCACCAGACCGCCCGTTCCAAGCAGCGTTCCGCCAAAATATCTCGTGACTACGACTGCCGTATTGTGGATCTCCTCTCCAAGCAAAACGTCAAGCATCGGTCTGCCCGCCGTTCCCTGCGGCTCTCCGTCGTCGCTGCACCGCTGAATCTCATAATTTTCACCGATCACGTATGCAAAGCAATTGTGAGTCGCATTCCAGTATTTCTTTTTCATGGCTGCAATAAATTCAAGCGCCTCATCTTCGCTCTCCACCGGAATCACCGTGGCTATAAAACGCGATTTTTTCTCGATCAGCTCGCCCTCGCCGCCTTTATAAACAATCTTCATCTGTTTCATATATTATATCTTTCCCCATACAAATGCAGATTACTGCACGCATTTTTTACCTTATTATGCGGTCTGCCGACCGCTTTTACTGCTCCTATAGTACCAAAAAAGCCCCTGATTTACAAGAGCGGAATAAGAAGGCAAAAATCTGAGATACTGAGAAAAGAGATATAACTATAACAGTACGCAGCAGATGCACGATGGTAAACAAAGGAGTGACTCTTATGAAAATAAAATCGCACCAGTGGAGACGAATTCTGATCCTTGGCGGCGCCGCCCTGCTTGCCGCTCTTTTTCTCTTTATCGGTATCATATGGCGGCTGATCGCCTCTGCGCCGGATATCGACGATATTACAGTCTCGCCCACTGAATCCGCGACGTATATCTGCGATCAGGACGGAAATTATCTGCGGAAACTGACATGGTCCTCCACGAACCGCGACATCATTACGCTTTCCGATATGCCAGAGGATATGCAGCATGCGATCGTTGCCATCGAAGATGAAAGATTCTACTCCCACGGCGGCATCGACCTGCGCGGCATCGCACGCGCATTCTGGAACGGGATCACAAACGGAGCATTTTCCGAAGGAGCAAGCACGATCACGCAGCAGCTCATTAAAAACAACGTCTTTACCGACTGGACGCAGGAAAATTCGTTTAAAGACCGTTTTTCCCGCAAGGTACAGGAACAGTATCTTGCGCTGAAACTGGAAAATCGCGTTTCTAAAGAAAAAATCTTAGAGGATTATCTCAACACGATCAATCTCGGCTCAGGCTGCTACGGCGTGCAGGCTGCTGCCAAACGGTATTACGGCAAAGAAGCCCGCGATCTCACACTTGCAGAATGTGCCGTACTTGCCGCTATTCCGCAGAATCCAAGCCGCTACGATCCGATCACAAACGCCGAAGAAAACAGAAAACGGCAGCAGACCGTCCTTGCATATATGCAGGAACAGGGCTATATTTCAAAGCCGGAAAAAGAAGAAGCTCTGCGTGATGACGTATATGCGCGCATTCACGCCTTCGATGAAACGTATACAGAAGAAACCGTATTCTCTTATTATGAAGATGCCCTGATCGATCAGGTAGCAGAAACTTTGCAGGAGGAGACGGGCTGCTCTTTCGATCAGGCATATCGGGCAATCTACAGCGGAGGACTGCGTATCTTCTCTGCGCAGGACGATGCGATCCAGAAGATCTGCGATGAAGAATTTCAAGATCCGGCAAACTATCCGGAGGGCATCTTGTATGGTGTAGATTATGCTCTGAGTGTCTCAGATGAAACCGGACTCGTGACACATTACAGTTCGGAATCACTTCGCAGCTATATCAGACAGACATTAACCCCCTCTTTCGATCTGCTCTGTGCCACACAGGAAGAAGCACAGCAATACGCCGATGCATTCCGGTCGCACATTTTAACAGAGAGCGCGCAAAAAACGGACGGAAAAGAAAATGCCAAAATACAGGTGTTAGGCGAACGTCTTACGCTGTCTCCCCAGCCGCAGGCTTCCCTTGTCCTCATCGATCAGAAAACAGGATACGTGCGCGCCATTGTCGGCGGACGTGGTGAAAAGTCCGCAAGCCTTACCTTAAACCGCGCGACCAAAACGACGAGACAGCCGGGCTCCACATTTAAGATCCTCACGGCGTACGCTCCGGCGCTCGACGCTTTCGGTCAGACGCTGGCAACCACGTACAAAAACGAAAAATACGAATACAGCGACGGTACGCCTGTGAGCAACTGGGACATTACGGATTACTCCGGAGCCGCTACCATACGAGAGGCGATCACACGCTCTATCAATGTCATAGCCGTAAAATGCATCACAAAAATTTCCCCACAGATCGGATTTGAATACGGGGAACGGTTCGGCATTTCCACACTGCACAAATCTTATGAAACATCTGAGGGAATTTCCTCTGATATGATCCAGCCGCTCGCGCTCGGCGGCATCACGCAGGGCGTAACAAACCTTGAACTGTGCGCCGCATACGCATCTATAGCAAACGCAGGAATATACGAAGAACCGCTGTTTTTTACGAAGGTAACAGACCGCCACGGCAATGTCCTGCTCGATGCGTCGCAGCGGGAGACGCACCGCGTCATCACAAAAGAAACTGCCTTTTTGCTGACAGATGCCATGAAGGACGTCGTCTCCTCCCCCTTAGGCACAGCATACGGCAGTATATCGGCTGCCGGACACAGCGTCTCCGGCAAGACCGGAACGACGTCCGACTACAGGGACATCTGGTTTGTCGGCTATACGCCGTATTATACGTGCAGCGTCTGGGGCGGCTATGACAACAATCAGATACTTCCATCGGAATCCTCCGGTCATTCCTACAGCAAGGTGCTCTGGTCTGCCGTCATGGACCGCATTCACGAAAGTCTTCCGAAAACAGAATTTACACAGCCGGATCCTATCGTTTCTGTAACGCTCTGCACCAGATCGCACAAGCCCGCCGTCCCCGACGGATGCCCCGAAACGTATCAGGAATACTTCGTAAGAGGTACACAGCCCGTACATGAGTGCTCCCTCCACGAAAAAGCAGCCCAGACAGAGCCTATTATCATTTATCCTGATATTTTTGAAGAGCTGACCGAAGATACGAATGCAGAAACAGAATCGGAAACACAGACGGAATCGCAGACAGAGTCGGAAACGACTGCCGAAACGGAAAACATGACCGAAACGCCCCCGCAATCGGACGCTGCCCCTCTGCCCCAACTGCCGCCGTCCGTACCGGAAAATGAATCTGTACCAGATCCGGATCAACCTGACGCAGAAACCGACCATCTTCTCCAGCCGCCGCCCGAAGTGCAGGCAGAAAGCGGCGATACCTTTCTGCCGCCCACTCCCGATACAAGCTCCCTTAGTGATCTGCTGGAGCGGCTGGAAGGAATTGCCGGATAAAAATAAGAATAAAAGTGTGCTAAATGTAAAAAAGAAGACTGCCGCAGGATTCTCCGCCCGCGACAGTCTTTTCGCTGATATTTTATTATTTCTTATTTTTCAGATATGTCGGATATTTCCCTCTTTTTCGGGAGATCTCCTCTGCGTTCCATCTTTACAGACTTCCTCCCAATGCTTCTGTCTCTGTCAGCATCTCTTCCATACCTGCATCCTCCGTATACGCATCGTCCAAAGAATCCTCTGCGGCATCTTCAGGCATAAACTGTGCCATCCACGTATTCGCATTTGCCATGATCTCGTTCATCAGATCGATCAGCTCTCCCTGCGTCAGGTCGAGGAGTACGCGCTCCTCCTGCGGAGCTTCAAATTCACCCGGATCGGCTGATACTGCCACTTCACCCTTTATACCAAGGCTCTCGCCCATGTAAGACATAGACAGCTCGTCTACCGTCCATACAAAGCCCTTGTCTTTTTCTACCTGACCAAAGGTACTGTCGAGCTTCATCAGGAACGTTTCGCCGTCTGCGTTGATCTCGATATTTCCGTCCAGATCCCCTGTCTCACTATTAAACGTTACTTCAAACGGCATAGACATCAGAGTTTCCGTTCCTGCGTCCTCTACGGAAATATCATACGTTCCCGTATACTTCTCTACCGTACCGTCCGTCTCAGACGCCATATCAAACAGAATATCTGCCGTATCGTAATCTGACGTCACGGTACACTTACACGTATATCCCTTGGTGATGTCTGTCGGATCAGCGAAAGTAAAGTCAAACGCTACGTGAGCTTCTTCTACTTCCTCTGCCATATCTTCTGCAATTTCTGCCGCTTCATCTGCTGCATCTTCTGCAACCTCTGCCGCTTCGTCTGCCGCGTCTTCTGCAACCTCTGCCGCTTCGTCCGCCGCGTCTTCTGTGATCTCTTCCGCTGCGTCTTCTGCGCTTTCTGCCGCTTCGAGCGTATCGGATACTACATACGCTGTATCGTATTCATCGCCGCCGATCGGCATCGTAGTCTCAAAACGATAACCTGATACGAGATCGTCCTTCACAAGAACATCTACGGAAAAGGATTCGCCAAATGTCTGCTCCATAGAAACCAGCATCTCATCCCATGCAGCCTCCATCTCGGATTCAAATGTCTCCATCTCCGGCAGACCTGTCACTCCGAAGTCAGAAAGCAGGGACAGATAAGAACTCATATACGCCTGATAAAACTCCACGAGGTGCTCTGTGTCCACCGTCACCGTATAAACAGAAGTATCTCCCTCTTCCGTCTTTTCTACGGCTGCTTTGCTGCCAAGCTCCTGTACATTTGTCAGGATCTCGTCTTTCCAGCCGCCAAACGCTCCTGTAAGAACCTCTGCTCCCTCCGACGGGTAAAAGCTCATGTTGATATTCGGCATTTCCATCTCTTCGCCTTCGACGCTCATGATCTGTGCGATCACAGAGCCCTCATACTGCTCTGCGAGATTTCCTGCATGCAAAGACAACGCTCCTTTATAAAACTGCGGAAGCGAGAATGCCAGACGATTCTCGTCCCCGTAAAGGCTCATATTCAGAAGGGGCTCCTTCGTCTGTCCGCCGCCTGCCTCAAGAAGCCATTTGCGCTGTTTCGGATCGTTGCGGAAACCAAAGGAAATATGGCTGTCCTCACTGAGTATCTCTTCTGCGTCCATCAGCCTGATCGTATCTCCCATCAGATTTCCTTTGACCTGTACGGAAAATCCGTTCTCTTTCATTGCCGCGCCAAGCCCTGTGCCAAGGAACTCTTCAAGCAGCGACGTATGCTGCGTATACGCCTCGTTCTGCGCTTCGATGACCGCTGTAAGCTCCTCCATCGGAGACGCAAACGCCGTTGACTGAAAAATCATAGATACAGCAAGGGCAGAAGCTCCTGCTTTTGCAAAAAATGTTCTGAATTTATGCATATCGTTCCTCCTCCTGAAACATAATGTAACGCAAGATAGCTTCATAATATCATATCGTTTTTTTCTTTTCAATCAATCTAAGATTATCTTAAGAAAAAACGGAGGAGCATTTCTTTTATGCTTCTATGCCCTGTGCCGTTCTTCTGATGATCTCAGCGCACTGGGCAAGACCGAGATGCGAGCTGTCGAGTACAAGATGATACCCCTTCTTGTCGTCCCAACTCATACACGTATTCGCATGGTAAAAGTTTGCACGCCGTCTGTCAAATCGCTTTAAAACGTTTTCTACATTATTCTTCGGGATTCCGTAGACCTCCACCGCACGCTTTTTACGGAATTCACGATCTGCGTGGATAAATACGCGCAGCACATCCTGACGTTCCCGCAGTATCCATCCGGCGCATCTGCCGACGATCACGCACGGTCCGCCCATCGCCATCTCTTTGATGACGCGCTCCTCTGTCACGTAGAGCGCGCCTTCTTCCGAAAGACCGTCCCGCTCGCCTTTCATGACCTTCGCCGCCATCCCGATCGAATAGAGAAGGCTGTTGGAGGTCGTCTCCTCAAGGTGGAGCAGACACTCCGGAGCCGTGTGCATCAGCTTTGCCGCACGGTTTAGCACCTCCTGCCCGTAGCACGGAATATCAAGGATCTCCGCCGTCCGTTCTCCTATCTCATTTCCTCCTGATGCGTACTGTCTCTCGATCGCAATAATATTGTACTTCAGCTTAAATCGCCTCTGCCCTTTCAAACTGGCTGTTGTAAAGACCTGCATAAAATCCGTCGGCAGCCATCAATTCTTCGTGATTTCCCTGTTCTATAATGTCGCCGTCCTTCATGACTAAGATCAGATCTGCATCGCGGATAGTAGAAAGCCGGTGAGCGATCACAAAGCTCGTCCTGCCCTCCATCAGCGCGTCCATCGCTTTCTGAATACGAGTCTCTGTTCTCGTATCGACAGAAGAGGTCGCCTCATCAAGGATCAGTATCCTGTTGTCAGCAAGGATCGCGCGCGCGATCGTAAGCAGCTGCTTCTGTCCCTGTGACACATTGCTTGTCTCCTCATTAAGCTCCATCTGATAACCGCCCGGCTGCTGCATGATAAATTTGTGTACGTGCGCCGCCTTCGCCGCCGCGATGACTTCCTCATCTGTCGCATCGAGACGCCCATACCTGATATTCTCCATGATCGTACCGGAGAACAGCCACGTATCCTGCAGTACCATGCCGAACATCTCCCTCAGATCGCTGCGGTTGAAGTCGCGGACATCGTGTCCGTCTATCCGAATGCTTCCTGAATTGACATCATAAAAGCGCATCAGCAGCTTTACCATCGTCGTCTTGCCCGCTCCGGTCGGTCCGACGATCGCGATCTTCTGTCCGTCGGTAATATCGGCAGAAAAGTCTTTGATGATCGTCTGTTCCGGATCATAACCGAATTTTACATGATCGAACGTCACATTGCCCTTAAGCCCTGAAATATCGACCGGATCCTCTGCTGTCTGATCTTCCTCCTCTTCATCGAGGAAATCAAAAATACGCTCGGAAGCGGCTGCCGTAGACTGGAGCAGATTTGTGACCTGCGCGATCTGCTGGATCGGCTGTGTAAAATTGCGGATATACTGGAAAAAGGACTGGATATCTCCGACCTCGATCGCGTTGCGGATGACCAGAAAGCCTCCGAGGATCGCTACCATCACGTAGCCCAGATTTCCGATAAACTGCATGATCGGCATCATAATACCTGAGAAAAACTGTGATTTCCAAGCTGTATTATACAACTTCTTATTTACTTTTTCAAATTCCTCGACCACATCTTTTTCTTTATTAAATGCGCGTACGACCTGATGACCGCCGTAGATCTCCTCGATCTGTCCGTTCACTTCACCGAGATACTGCTGCTGTCCGCGGAAAAATTTCTGCGAATGAGACATCACAAACGCAATGATTCCCATAGAAACAGGAAGTATCACAAGCGATGCAAGCGTCATCCATACATTGATACTGATCATCATAATAAATACACCGATCAGAGTAGTGACCGACGTGATAAGCTGCGTAAGGCTCTGGTTCAGACTCGCCTGCATCGTATCCACATCATTCGTCACCCGCGAGAGCACCTCTCCCGTCGTTCTGCTCTCGAAATATTTCAGCGGAAGACGATTGATCTTCTGCGAAATATCGCGTCTCAAGCTGTACGTGACGTCATTTGAGATCCCGCTCATGATAAAGCCCTGTATAAAGGTAAATGCCGCGCTGCAAAAATACAGTCCCATAACAAACAGCAGTATCTGTCCGATCTTTCCGAAATCGATTCCTCCCGTACCGCCGATTTTTGCGACGAGTCCGTTAAAAAGCTCCGTCGTCGCTTTACCGAGAATCTTCGGTCCTACAATGTTGAATATCGTACCTGCCATCGCCGCTATTGCCACGAGGATGAGCCTTACCTTATATTTGCTCATATATCGGAGTATTTTCTTTATACTTCCGGAAAAGTCCTTTGCCTTTTCACCGCCCATACCCATCGGGCCGTGTCCGTGCGGTCCGTGCAGCGCTGCCGCTCTTCTCTTCTCACTCATCCTGCCAACTCCTCCTTTGACAACTGCGATGTGGCGATCTGGCGATAAACCTCGCAGTTCTTCATCAGCTCCTCGTGCGTTCCCTTACCTGCCATTTTGCCCTCGTCGAGAACAATGATCTGATCTGCGTGGAGGATCGTGCTGATCCTCTGCGCGACGATCAGCGTCGTAATATCCTGCGTATTCTCCTTTAGCGCCCGACGCAGCGCTACATCTGTCTTGTAATCCAGCGCCGAAAAGCTGTCGTCAAAAATAAGTATCTCCGGATTTTTCGCGATCGCACGCGCAATAGAAAGCCTCTGCTTCTGACCGCCGGAGACATTCGTGCCGCCCTGCGCGATCGGAGAGCCATACTGCTCGTCCTTTGCCTCTATGAAATCCGACGCCTGCGCGATCGCAGCGGCAGTTTTCACCTCTTCCTCAGAAGCCTCTGTTCTTCCGTAACGGATATTGGAATCGATCGTACCGGAAAACAGAATACTTTTCTGCGGCACATAACCGAGCCTTGCGCACAAGTCCTCTTTCTTCATATCGCGCACATCGACTCCGTCCACGCGCACAGCGCCCTCCGTCACATCAAAGAACCTCGGAATCAGATTGATCAGCGTACTCTTTCCGCTTCCCGTACTTCCGATAAATGCAACCGTCTGTCCCTTCTCTGCCTTAAAGGAAATATCCTCAAGCACCTTTTCATCCGCATCAGGATAGGAGAAGGATACGTGATCGAATTCCACGATGCCTTTTATATCCTCCTGCGGCGTCTTTGGGCTGACCGGATCGCTGATCTTAGATTCTGTGTTCAGTACCTCATAAATACGCTTGCCCGCCACATTCGCACGCGGAATC
>CATZPU010000009.1 GCA_958422845.1 uncultured Lachnospiraceae bacterium
CGACGCTGCAAAATCACAGAGCATCGCTGAGAACTACATTACACAGGGCGTAGTTGGTATCTTCGGCTGCAACGAAGGTTCTACGACTGGTGCAGGAAATGCGATCAAAGCTTCCGGCAATGCAGATATCGTAGGCGCAGGCTTCGACAAATCTGACGCGATCCAGAACCTGATCGTTGACGGATACCTTTACTGCACAATGGCTCAGAATCCGGACGTAATGGGTGCTGAGGGCGTTAAGGCAGCAGTAAGAGCAATCGGCGGCGAGGAACTCGGCGGAGAAGTAACAGATACAGGCGTATCCGTACTTACAAAAGAAGCTCTTGAGGCTCCGGCAGAGGCAGAAACAGAAGCAGCAGAAACAGAAGCAGCAGAAACAGAAGCAGCAGAAACAGAAGCTGCTGAGACAGAGGCAGAATAATCTGTGTGAAAAATGACTCAGATTTGATAAGATCAAAAAACAGAATCGAAATATTGGAAAACCGTCGGGAAACTCCGGCGGTTTTCTTGAAGTTTACGGCAGAATATGGTAGAAATATAGAAAGAATACGGGTTATACATAGGAATGGAGAAGTCGAATGGGTTTACAAAAGGTAGTGATCGCAGATGATGAAGAGAGAATATGCAGGCTGATCGAGGCGCTGATCGACTGGAAAGGGCTGGGGCTTGAAATTGCGGGCACGGCGCATAACGGGATCGAGGCATGTGAGATCGCCGATCGGGTACGGCCGGATATTCTGATCACGGATATCCGAATGCCGGGATGCAGCGGGCTTGAGCTGATCAGTCGGGTGAAGCAGACGCTTCCTGAGCTGGAGATCATCATTATCAGCGGATACGCACATTTTGAATACGCACAGCAGGCGATCAAATTCGGGGTGGGGGATTACCTCTTAAAGCCGATCAGCAAAGCGGAGCTTAATTCTACTTTGCAAAAGCTTTCCGGCAGGATCAGAAAGCGCAGAGCGTCAGAGATGGATCGTCAGGAGCTTCTGGAAAAATCCAGACAGGACGACAGGCAGTTTCAGCAAAATCTGATCTCCGATCTGCTTGATAAAAAGGAGCCTAAGCTTACTGCGGCTGTTTTGAAGGAACGGTATCATCTGGATATGACGGAAGGAATATTTCAGGTGTTTATTTTGCATATGGATTCCGGCGATAAGCTGATGGGCGGGGAGTCTGCCGGAATCATGATGGAAAAGGCGCGGGGGATTCTGGAGCGCGGCATTCGCGGTAAGTGCGTGGAATTTGTGCTTGATGTGCGCGGATGGCAGGCTGTAGGGGTAATGAATTACAGAAAACGCGATCAGGATGAGATCAGGCGCACGCTCAAGGATTGTCTGAATCTGATCGAAGCGCAGAAAGATCTGTTTTATCCGGTCGCTTTTTCGATGTCGGCAGGCAGCGCCGTATCCGGCTGCGGGGAGATCGCCGCTTCCTTTGGGGAGGCGGAAAGTCTGATCTGGGAGAGGCTTGTGAAAGGTACGGGGCGGCTTTTGGAGCGGTCGGGACCGGGGCTTTTGCACACAGAAAAAAATCTTCTGGACGAATATTTGCGTGCTGTGAACGCGGCAGTGGAAATGATGGAGCCTGATCTGGCGAAAGAAGGAAGCGAAAGACTGTTTGCGGCAGTACGCAGCGTGCCGGAGATATGCGGAAAGGAGATCATAGATCTTGTTTTTGCTGCGGCGGATATTTTTGCTGCGCGCCTGCAGCTTGACGACAGGGGAGCGCTTCTCGATAAATTTTACGGGACATGCAGCCGCTTAAGCCGCGTGGAGCAGGTATTTGACTCTCTTGAGGAGTTTCAGCGGGAGCATTTGCAGGCATTGACGGACAGCCATGAAAACGAGACGTCGCGTCCGGTCAGAAAGGCGAAGCAGTACATACAGAGCCGGTACAGCGAACAGATCACTTTGGAGGAGGTCAGCGACGCTGTCGGTCTTAGTCCGGCGTATTTCAGCTCGCTCTTTAAGAAAACGCAGGGCGAGGGCTTTGCCAGATATCTGATCGGCGTGCGGATGGAGCAGGCGAAGATCCTTCTGCGCGAGACAAATCTTCCGACCGCAGAGATCTGCCGCAAAGTAGGATATAATGATCTGAAACATTTTACACATACATTTGAAAAGACGGCGGGCGTAAAACCGTCCATGTACCGGAAGCTGTACGGGTAGGGGAGAGACTTTGTGAAGATAAGACGGAGTTTAAAATATATTTCCAACAGAGTGTTTGCGCTTTTGCTTACAGTCTGGATCGGACTTGCAGGGACGGCGTGTATACAGTTTATCCTTGCGCTGCGCAAGGAAGCGCCGCTTGGGGCTGCAATAGTGACGGCTGCGCTTGCGCTTGCTTTTCTTCCGGCGGCGTGGTTCGGCGTGATCGTGCCGTATCGGCGGTCGGAAAAGAGAATCGCTCATTTTACGGAAGGTTATATTTTTGCAGAGGGTGCGGAATCGGAGCAGGCAGTCCTTACGCCGTCCGTGGAGAAGCAGATGCAGGCAGTGGCGCAGATATTAAGATCGCCGCAGAGGATCGATCTGAATAAGCGTCAGGCGCAGTATCTTGCGCTGCAAAATCAGATCAATCCGCATTTTCTATATAATACTCTGGAGAGTATCCGCGGAGAGGCCCTGATCGCGGGGCTGGACAGCGTGGCGGATATGACGGAGGCTCTGGCGAGATTTTTCCGTTATACGATCACAAAGGTGGAAAATCTCGTGTCGGTGGAGGAGGAGCTTGACAATTGCGAGACGTATTTCGGTATTCAGAAATACCGTTTCGGCGATCGTCTGAATCTTCATATCGAGTATGATCCTGAGGAGGCGGACACGATCATGAACTGCCGCATTCCGAAACTGACGCTGCAGCCTGTTCTGGAGAACGGTATTATCCACGGGACGGAGCTTAAGATCGGTGCAGGCAATCTGTATATCCGGTTTGAATGTACGCAGGACCGGCTGATCATCCGCATTTGTGATGACGGAGTCGGCATGGATGAGGAGACGCTTGCACGGCTGAATCATAAGCTTGGAAAGAGTCCCGATGCATTTGCCTCCGAGGAGACGAGGGGCGGTATCGCTCTGGAAAATGTAAACAACCGCATCCATCTTCTGTTCGGAGATGAGTATGGCATGCACGTATATTCCGTACAGGGAAGCGGAACGGATGTGGAGATCACTCTGCCGGTCACATCGGGCGACTGGCAGGTCAGAAACCGGAGTGTGCTCAGATGAAGCAGGAAATTTTCCGCATGGAGCGGGTGACTTATATAGAAAACGGTATGGTTATGCTGAAGGATTTTCACCTTCAGATATATCAGGGCGAGATCATGGGAATGGTGCCGCTTAACAATCACGGTCTGACTTCCTTTCTGAAGCTTTTGCGCACCAATCTTTCCCTGCATGACGGGTACGTATATTATTGCGGAGAGAAGGTCAATTCATGGATGGGGGCGGTGCGTCCGGCAAACAGGATCAGCGTCATTCAGGCAAAAAGTTCCCTTGTGGAGCACATGACTGTGGCGGACAATATTTTCGTGCTGCGTCAGGGCTTTCATCAGGAACTGATCCATTCCCGCCTTTTGAAGCAGCAGATGGCGCCTTTTCTTGCAGACATCGGGATCGATATTCCGGCAGAACGTTATGTGGAGGAGCTGACGGTATTTGAGCGCGTGATTACAGAACTTCTGCGTGCAGTTATTCTCGGAAAGCGTTTGATCGTGCTTTGCGAGATCAGCACGCTGATCAGCTATGAAGAGTTGGAAAAGCTGCATGAGATTCTCCACCATTATGCAAAACAGGGTTTTACGTTTTTGTATATCAGTTCTCATTTGGAAGAGATCGCACGCATCTGCGACAGGGTGGCGCGGCTGTCCAACGGAAGGATACAGAAGATAACGGGCAGAGAGGAGATGGAGGCGGAGATACAGCGTATCTGTCCGGAAGAGTATAGGAGCATGGTGCAGTCTCATCGGGAAAACAGTCGGCACAAAAAGAGCAGCGAAGCGGCGATGAGCTGGGAACAGCCGGCGTCAGATGTATGCGGCGGCTTTTCCTTCCAGGTGCATAAGGGAGAGTGCCTTGTCATTCAGGTGGCTGAGAATGAGCAGTTTCAGCGGATCGTGCGTATTCTGACAGGAAAGAGCCGGAGAGAGGCTGCGCAGGTAAGGATCGGGCAAGGACTGATCTCTGATCTGACAGGAGACTGCCGTGTGGCAGTTGTACAGGAGCTTGCCACGCGGACGATGCTCTTTGGAGAGCTTTCCTATATGGAAAATCTCTGCATGTCGCTTGCACGGAGAATGCCGTATATCTGGCTGAACCGAAAGATCAGGAATAATATCCGCGCAGAGTACGGTCCGATCCTCGGAGAAGAGGTCTTTGATATGGCGGTAGATGAGCTCAGTGAGAGACAGAAATACCAGCTGATCTATACGCGGGTGCTGCTTCAGAAGCCGCGTGTGGTGTTCTGTATCCGCCCGTTTCAGGGGGCGGATGTTTCGCACAGGATGTTTATCTGGAACATGCTGGAAATGCTTCTGGAGCAGGGGATTGCGGTCGTGATCGTCTCGGTCGGTCTGTCGGATTCGCTGGCGCTCGCGGATCGCCTGATGATCTTGCAAAAGGGCGGCGGCAAAAAAGAGATCTCCAGAGAAAACTTCGGAACGATTTCTGAAAACGTGCCGTGGACTCACCTATATGGAAAGCAGGAGACGGCAAAAGAAAACAGCAAAAAAATGGAAAAATCATTTCCGGTCTGATAAAATACAAAAAAGACTGCATAGAATAACATGCAGATGCAAAAACGGAGGCATGCGTATGTATGAATTACTGTTGAATTTTTTCGTATACGGTTTTTTAGGTTGGTGTACAGAGGTAGCTTTTGCGGCGGCAAAGGAGAGAAAATTCGTGAACCGCGGTTTTTTGAACGGTCCGATCTGTCCGATATACGGGATCGGCGTTACGGTGGTCGTCACTGTGCTGATGCCGTACAAGGATCAGATCATACCGCTTTATCTGTGGTCTGTCCTGCTTGTGACGGTGCTCGAAGGGCTGACGGGGTATCTGCTTGAAAAGCTGTTCCATCACAGGTGGTGGGATTATACAGGGATGCCGTTTAATATCGGCGGTCATGTCTGCCTGCTTTTTTCCGTCATATGGGGAGTCGCCTGTGTGGCTATCGTGCATTTTGTTCATCCAGTGATCACAAAGATTCTTTCATTCCTGCCCGTATGGCTGGGCGGGCTGCTGCTTGCGGCGTTTTGTTTTGTGCTTGCAGCCGATCTGTATGTGACAGTGACCGGTATTCTTAAATTTAACCGCAGGCTTGCGCGCATGGAAGAGATCGCACAGGAGCTGCACCGGATATCGGATCAGCTCGGAGAAAATATTTACAGAAATACGATGGAAGGGATCGAGCTTCAGGAACGCGTAAAGACAAGAGCGGATCAGGTGAGCGGGGAAGTACGCCAGAGAACAGAACGTGCGGCAGAAGAGGTGCGCCAGAGGAGAGAGCGTGCGGCAGAAGAGGTACGCCAGAGGACGGGGCGTGCAGCAGAAGAGGTACGCCAGAGGACGGAGCAGCATGCGGAAGCGCTGCGCGAGAAGCACAGGGAGCTGCGCGCACGCTATCAGGAGCTTGCGGAAAGTCTTTCCCCTGCCGGAAGGCGTCTGCTCGACGCATTCCCGAATATGAAGCCGCGCCGTTATGAAAAGCATTTCGCGCAGCTTAAGGAGCACCTGAAAAAGCGCAGGGAGCATGAAAAAGAGCAGAAGCAAAAATAAACGTGTAATATAATAGGAAAGCATAAATTACAAATAAAAAAGCGCGGAAAGTCAGTAAAAAAGAAGGCAAAAAGGCGCTATAAAAAGAAAAACAAAGCGGTAAATAAAAGCGAGAGAAGAGGGAGCACTGTGGAAAAGAAAGAACGGGATCGTGAAAATTCTGATGCGAAGAGAATCAGCGAAGAAGTAAAGCAGCTTGGGAAATGGATCATTCTGGGGATCGTGACGGGCTGTATCGTGGGTGTGGTAAGCAGCGCGTTTGCATGGTCGCTTGCTGCTGTGACGCAGTTTCGGATGGCACATGCCGCCGTCTTTTATCTGCTGCCTCTCTTCGGTGTGGGTATCGTATTTATGTATCGTAAGTTTGGAAAAAATGACGGAGGAACGAATCAGATCCTTGCGACGATACGTTCAGAGGACGACGTACTGTTTCGGTCAGCACCGCTGATTTTTCTGTCTACCTCACTGACACATTTAGGCGGTGCGTCTGCAGGAAGAGAGGGGGCGGCGCTCCAGCTTGGAGGAAGTATTGCAAACCAGATCGGCAAATGGGTACATCTGGATGAGGCAGACCGCCATATGATGGTGATGTGCGGTATGAGCGCAGCGTTCGCGGCGTTGTTTGGGACGCCTATGGCGGCGGCTGTATTTTCTCTGGAAGTAACGAGCATCGGCGTGATGTATTATGCGGCGCTGATGCCGAACGTGATCGCCGCCCTGCTCGCCTCGCAGATCGCCTCGGCGCTTGGCGTTCACGCGGAAGCATTTCATATTATGCATGTGCCGGATTTTGCAGTAGGAGATGGAATGAAGATGATCGTGGTAGCAGCGGCATGCGCCGTGATCAGTATGGTATTCTGTATGACGCTTAAGTACATGGGGATGCTTTACGGCAGATGGCTGAAAAATCCGTATGTAAGAGTAGTATGCGCATCGCTGGTGATCATCGCTGTGACGTCTGTGCTTGGCACGCAGGATTATATGGGCGCGGGAACAGGGCTGATACAAAGGGCAGTAGAACAGGGAGAAGTGAGATATTTAGATTTCTTCTGGAAACTTTTGCTCACGGCTGTTACGATGAAAGCGGGATTTAAAGGCGGAGAGATCGTTCCGGCATTCTGTGTGGGAGCGACGTTTGGCTGTCTGATGGGAGAGCTTGTAGGAATTTCGCCGTCTCTGTGTGCCGCGGTCGGTATGATCTCGGTGTTCTGCGGAGCAACGAATTGTCCGATCACGTCTATTCTGATCGCATTTGAGCTGTTCGGATATACCGGAGAATCCTTTTTCCTGATCGCAGTGGCGGTCAGCTACGCATTCTCCGGCCATTACAGCCTGTATAAGGAGCAGAGGATCGTCTACTCCAAATACAAGGCAAAATACGTGAACGACCGGACGAGATAGAATTATTCTTTCAGGGAGTCCAACAGTTCCTCCATCGTTTTATGCAGCAAAGGATGACGGCGGTACGGCGCGATCTGGCACAGAGGGATGAGTACAAAATCACGCTTGTGCAGCTCAATGTGAGGAATATGCAGCTCGTCTGTATCCAGTACGAGATCATCGTACAAAAGAATATCGAGATCGAGTGTGCGCGGTCCCCAGCGGATCAGACGCTCACGGTTTGCTGCGTGTTCGATGGCGTGCAGTTCATCGAGAAGTTCCTGAGGAGAAAGCAATGTGCGCAGTTCAAGCGCACTATTTAGAAAGTCATCCTGTTCCACACCTCCGTATGGACTGGTGACGAGATAATCTGCGACTTTCGTTACGTGACAGCAGGCATTCGCACGAAGCATCGAAACGGCAGTGTCGAGATACTTCTTTTTATCGCCCATATTGGAGCCGAGCGCGATATATGCAGTGTGCCATCCGCGCTCGATCTGTATGGAGACCGTATCGAGAGGCAGACCGATGGGAGCCCATGGTTTTTTGATTTCGAGCTTTACCTTTTTTATCAGTGGAAAGTGCAGCAGGATCTCCTGTGCAAGCTGTTCGACAACGCTTTCTATGAGCCTGAAGGTGTGGTTTTTTACGAAATCCTCAATAAAGTGGCTGACCTCCCCGTAATGTGTCGAGTATTCCAACTCATCTGTTTTTCCTGCTCTGCGGATATCTGTATAAAGAACAGCGGAAATAATAAATTTTTGCCCCAGCGCATTTTCTTCCGGAAAGACGCCGTGATTGGCGAATATCTCAAGATTTTGTATTGTGATCTTATCCATTTTTTCACCTGCTTTGCAGTATTGCTTCCGTCATCTTTATGATGCGGAAGTTTTCTTTTACATCGTGTACGCGTACAAAAGAGCAGCCTTTCATTATGCCGATGACAGTCGTAGCGAGAGTACCTTCCAGACGCTGATCGGACGGAAGATCGAGTGTCAGACCGATCATGGATTTCCGTGAGGTGCCAAGAAGCACCGGATACCCAAGATCTGCAAGCATATCCACATGATTTGTGATGGAAAGGTTCATATCAAGCGTTTTTCCGAAACCGACGCCGGGATCAAGGATGATTTTGTCATCTGGCACACCGGCTTTTTTTGCAATGGCTGTACACTCGCGAAGATCAGAGAGCACATCGCTTAAAAAATCATGATAAACGGCTTCATGGCGGTTGTGCATCAGACAGCAGGCAGCATTGTATCTGGCTGTGAGTTCTGCTACATGCGTGTCATACTTAAAGCCCCAGATATCATTGACGAGATCAGCGCCTGAGCGAAGCGCCGCTTCGGCAACGGCTCCTTTATACGTATCTATCGAAACGGGTACATCAAAACGGGCTTTGACTGCTTCGATGACCGGAGCTACGCGGTGTATTTCTTCCTCATCGGTGATCTGCTGATGACCGGGGCGGGTGGACTCTCCGCCGATGTCAATGATGTCCGCACCGTCCCGAATCATTTCTTCTGCATGGCGCAGTGCGGCATCTATATTGTTGAATCTGCCGCCGTCTGAAAAGGAATCAGGCGTAACATTTAAGATTCCCATAATATAGCACTTATTTTTTGTATCAAAGGTTCTGTTTCCTATGATCATAATGCAACCTCCTTTTTAATCAGATGAGTATACGGTGATTTCGTTTTTCTTCCGGCCAGTTGCACGCAGCCGAAGCAGGACAGTCAAAGCAGCTGCGGGAGAGCTTGTCTGCCCTGCGAAGTAATTCGGGAAGCGGATCAGCGGCTTCCTGTGGCGCGTCTGTCGGTCTCTTTGGCGCTGTATGAAGCGTTTTACTGCCTCTGTGATGTGATATAGCTTTTTTTATGCGGTCTGTCTCTGACGATGTGAATCCGCATTCTTCCATGATCAGCTCGCAAAGCTGCGCTCCGGCAACGTCGTGCGGCGTACCGTCTGCGATCTGGCGGTATCGTCCGATATCGTGAAGCAGCGCGGCGGCGTATATGATATCCTTTGCAACGCCGAGCTGTTCCTCAAGATTGATGATGTATGCGATTCTTGCCGTATCGAGAAAATGGATCAGCGTGTGGCGGCAGAATACACGCGTGCGCTCAGCCTCCTGCAGATTCCGGAAATGCTCCTGATAGACAGGGTGTGCCCAGATACGGTCTATCCGTTCCATAGCACAGGCAGGGCTTATTTTTTCGGGAATGTGAGCGGTCTGTTTTGTCTGTTTTGCCGTCATGATCTCACCATCTGGTAAAATGACTGCTGCAGCTGGAGATCCTCTGCGAATGCGCCGCGGACGATCGTAGTAACTGTCTTTGAACCTGGTTTTTGGACGCCGCGCATTGTCATACACATATGCTCAGCCTCGATCATGACCATGACACCCTTTGGATTTAAGTATTTTTCCAGTGCATCTGCGATCTGTGCCGTCATATTTTCCTGAATCTGCGGGCGGCGTGCAAAGACCTCGACTGTACGGGCGAGCTTGCTGAGCCCTGCCACATGGTCATTCGGTATGTACGCTACGTGTGCTTTGCCATAAAAGGGGAGAAGGTGGTGTTCGCATACGGAATAGAACGTGATATCCTTTTCCAGTACAATATTATTCGATGTGGCGTGGAACTGCTTGCGAAGGTGTTCTCCGGCATCTGCTTCAAGCCCTCCGAAAATCTGGCTGCACATACGTGCAATGCGGTCCGGTGTCTCCAGAAGACCTTCGCGGCTGACATCCTCACCGATGCCTTCAAGCATCAGACGGACGCCCTGTTTGATTTTTTCGTGATCCATACTGTCTGTACCTCCTTTTGTGTTGTCGGGATGTCAACAGCAGTGTGAACATTTAAAAATGCCAACAAAAAAACATCCCGATGTGAATGAGCATTCGGAATAAATAATAGTATCCCTTCACAATCGAGATGTGGCCATCTTATGTTGCAACGGGTGCGGGCTTCATATCGTAAACCGACAGCAGATGTGCCGGTTTTTCGTTTCTGTGACAACTCCCCATTCACGGAACACTTGACGCATGAAACCCTATTTTGCATATTATTTACCTGTATCGTCAGTATAGCACTATTTTACTGAATATACCAGAAAATTTTGATGATTTTTATTTGTTTTATATGTAAAAAAATCTATGGTCAGAACAGGAAACGCACACGGTCCATCAGCCATCCGAACCACTTGCGGACAAACTGCTTTTTGGGAGGAAGCTCCTTCATTTCCACTGATTTGGACGGGAGGTATGTATCGACGGTATCTGCGACGGCTGCGTATTTCTCATACTCATTCATTTTTTCACGCAGGTCTTTTGTGATCTCCTCGCTGTGGATCACAAGCATCAGCTCCGTATCGATATAAGTGCTTCGCATATCCATATTGAAAGAACCGATGATCGCCAGATGATCGTCGATCGCCATCGTTTTTCCGTGGTAGGATACGCCGCCTTCGTACTCCATGATCGTCATATTCGTATCGAGCAGCTTCTGTTTCTGACGAAGATAATCAACGGCGGCGAAAAGATTTCCGTTGTTGGCGGCAGAGTTAAACATGATCTCTGCTTTGTCTCCGAGTTCGGTAAAGGAATCGTACATCATATCGTTGCAGACGGCGTAGGGCGTGTGGATCGTTACACGCTCCTTTGCAGTCTTTGCAAGCTCCATGAGCTGATAGAATACGACAGGTTCCTTTGCAAAAATATGGATCGGATTATGTAAAAGGGAAATTTTATGTGTTTTTTCAGTCTTTCCTTCATAATCGTACGCTTTAGCATCAAGCTGCGGATTCTCTGTCATGAGATGCTTTGCACGGGCGCGGAGCTCATCGGCTGCCTTTTTTACAGAGGAACGGTCCGCAAGCGACGGTTTATCATGGAAGATGGAGCAGCATTTTTCGGCGGTAATGGTTCTGAAATAGGAAAGAACCTGATACAGGGAGCTGTCCTTGGAACCCGTATTGTATACGAGAACGTCCCAGTCATAGTTTTTGTGTCCCTTGTAATCACCGAGAAAATACCCGAATGCATTGCGGCCGCCGAGCACGTATGCAGTCTCGTCAATGACCAGATACTTGTCGTGCATGCGTCCCATGATCGTCCACGGCTTCAGCGGATTGATTTTATTATAAAGCGTGATCGTCACGTTCGGATGGGAGGAAAGCGCGTAGAAATATTCATTTCCCTCCATTCTTACCCACGAATTAAATCCGTCTGCGAAAATTTCTACGGATACGCCGCGGTCTGCAGCGTCAAGCAGCAGTGCGAGAAGGTCCTTTCCTGCCTCGTCAGTACGGAAATCAAACGTAGACATGACAATGCTCTCTTTTGCATGACGGATCATCTGCAATCTTGTATCAAGAGCTTCTTTATTGTCCTTGATGATACGGGCGCGGTCCGGTCCGTCTCCGGAACCTGTGTAGTCGTCAGGGTTAAAGGATTCCTTTGTCGTCTTTGATACCTCAGGCTGTTTTGTAAAAGGCGCTACTGCACCGATGCCCAGATATAAAAAGAATACGAGCAGAAGCAGAAGGACGGCGCGGCGGCGCGTCTTTTTCTTTTTTTTCTGTAACTGTGTATCCTGCCGTTTTGATGATTCTTTATGATTCAAACGTAACACCTCCAGATATTTCTAAGTATTATATAACATTGGCGTATATTTGCAAGTAAAATGTATTGCTATTTTGCGGACGGTATAGTAAAATAAAAAATGTATTGGGCAAAGCCTCGATCCACGTCTGTCAGGAAAGCGTTTCTGACAGGCGTGTTTTTGCGTCAGGAAAAAATCGTTGTTGTGCTAAAGCAGAAAAGAGATGCAGAGATGACGCGATAAAAAGGAGAAAATTATGAGTAACAATCTATTTACAGTACGCAGATCATTTTCACTGTTTCTTGTGATTCTGGGAAATATTCTTTATGCGCTGACCGTCAAGCTGTTTTTGATGCCGGCCGATCTGATGACCGGAGGAACGACGGGAATTGCGCTTGCCGTCAATCATGCCTTCGGGATACCGATCTCCTATTTTGTACTTGTGTTTAATGTCGTGATGCTGTTAGTCGGTCTTATGGTTCTGGGAAAAAAATTCGCAGTAACGACGATCATCAGTACGTTTGCGTATCCGATTTTTCTTGAGATACTGAACAGACTGCTGGGCGATGTGGTTTTGACAGAGGATCTGTGGCTGTGTACGTTGTTTTCAGGTCTTGGTATCGGTCTGTCGCTCGGTCTGGTGATTCGGGCAGGCGCGTCGACAGGAGGAATGGACATCCCTCCGCTCGTGCTGAATCATTATTTCCGGATTCCGGTATCGGCAGGACTGTACGTTTTCGATTTCGTGATCCTTTTGTTTCAGGCGGTATACAATCCGCCGGAAAAGGTGCTCTACGGTATCGTTCTTATGCTGGTTTATACCTTTGTGCTGGATAAGCTGCTGCTGATCGGTACGACAAGGACAGAGGTGAAGGTGGTAAGTAAGTATCACGAGCAGATACGGCAGGCGATCCTTCAGGGATTGGACAGAGGAGTGACGATGCTCAATGCCGAGAGCGGTTATCTGTGTAAGCAGACGCAGATGGTATTCAGCGTGATCTCCAATCGGGAGCTGCCGCAGATAGAAAAGATCATTCATGACATTGATCCGGACAGCCTGATGGTAGTAAGCCGTGTCAGCGAGGTGCGCGGACGCGGATTTTCCATGAAAAAGAAATATCGGTAGAAAAAGAAATATCGGCAGACAAAGAAGAACCCCGTCGGGAAGTATATCACAGCGATATGCTTTACGGCGGGGGATTTTTTATTATGTCAACGGTTCTTCTGTATCAAGCGGAACGTAATCGGACGGCGGTGTGACGCCCAGCTCTTTACAGATCTGAGGATTGTATCTTTTTGCAAAAGCGGTGGCGTATTCGATCGGCATCGTGGAAATATCTTCACCGCCGTCAAGGATGCGGACTGCCATCTGTCCTGTCGTATAGCCAAGGTCATAATAGTCGATAGAAAACGTTGCGACGCCGCAGCGCATGCAGGTGTTTTCTTCTCCGGTAATGACGGGGATCCCCTCGGGAACGCAGATGTTTGAGATAAGCTCTGCATTCGAGGCAGCCATGTTGTCTGTAGGTACATAGATGACGTCGCACTGTGCGGCGGCGTTCATCGTGACAGCAGATATATCGTAGGAGTCGGCGAAGGTATAGATCTCGCTCGTAAAACCAAGCTTTTCAAGTTCTGATGAGACTACTTCTATCTGATATTGGGAGTTTGGCTCGGCAGAACAGTAGAGAAGCCCGACTGTTTTCGCATCAGGGAACAGCTCCTTTACCATGGCAGCCTGCTCTTCAAGCGGAGCGAGATCGGAGGTGCCGGAGACGTTTCCGCCGACAGTGCCGTGAAAATCGTCAAGCTGAAGAGCCGCGCCGTACTCTGTAACGGAGGTGCCAAGGATCGGAATATCTGCGGTCGCGGTCACGGCAGCCTGCAGCGCTGTGGTAGCATTTGCGAGAATGAGATCAACGTCCTGCGAAACGAAGCCGTTTATAATGGTGGCGCACGTATTGGAGTCTCCCTGCGCGTTGCTTACGGCGAATTCTATGCGGTCGCCGAGCGCTTCCGTGAGCGCGTCCTGAAAGCCCTGCGTGGCAAGATCGAGCGCCTGATGCTGCACATACTGGCAGATACCGACTGTGAATGTCTGATCTGCATTGTTTTCATCGGCAGAGCATACGACGCTTGTATTTACTGTGAGCACGGCTGCGGCGAGCAGTGCGAATTGGCGTTTTTTCATAATCATGTCCTCCCTTTTTTAAATGATGATAAGATAAAAAGATGCCTGACGAATTGTTTGATACTTCGCATTTCTACAATTTTAACATGATAAAATTATACACACATAAAAGAATACAGTCAAATATTTTTCTGGAAATAGTCAGCGAAGGCGCGTATAATGGAACAAAAATGTGCTGCGCCGGATATATTGCGGGCAGCGGGTAAAGGACAGTTACAGTAAATATAAGATTTCGGAGGATATATGGCAGTCAGGATAGAAGATACGGAAAAAGTAAGGGCGCTGTTTGGCGACTGGCAGGAGACAACGATCTGGTCGTGTCTGCAAAAGGTTATGGGAGAGGTATACGCAGACTGTGCGCAGCATCCGTTGGCAGCGATGACATCGCTTGGGGATTTCTGCTATTTTGCAGGAAGACCGGACGCCGGACTTGTGGAGTTTCAGATGAACAGAAGTACGGCGGGAATGATATTTGTGCCGCAAAATGAAACGTGGGAGGCTGTGATAAAGGCGGTTGGAGGCACAAGGCTGAAGAAGGCGCAGCGATACGCGCTGAAAAAGGAGACCGGGATATTTGACGAAGAAAAATTAAAGGAGATCGTCGCCTCTCTCGCCGGGGAGTATGAGCTTTGTATGATTGAAAAATCGCTGTATGACAAATGCCTCCAGATGGAGTGGTGCAAAGACTGGGTGGCAAATTTTTGTGATTACGAAATGTTTGCGAAATATGCGCTTGGCGTGGCGGTTCTAAAGAATGGCGAGCCGGTGGCGGGAGCTTCGTCTTATTCTGCGTATCGGGGCGGAATCGAGGTGGAGATCGTGACGAAAGAGGGGTACAGAAGGCAAGGGCTCGCATCTGTATGCGGGGCAAAGCTGATCTTAGAGTGTATGAAGCGCGGTCTGTATCCAAGCTGGGACGCCCAAAATCCCATATCGGCGCATCTGGCGCAGAAGCTTGGCTATCATCCGGCAGGGGCGTATACAGTGTATATTTTGGAGGAGTGATATGAGCGGATACGATAATTACGGCATGGCGCAGCTTTTGATGGCGGCAGCGATCGTCGGATCGGTGGTCGTTGTATTTGCGGCAGTGATCTTATACAACAGGTACAGATACAGAAAAATGCTGATGAATAAAATACGCAGGGAATGGGGACAGGAGCCGGAGCGTGAATACGATCCGACAGAGTTTGAATGCATCAGTCATTATTATCTGAATAAGCGGACGGATCAGTTTCAGATCGACGATATTACGTGGAATGATCTCGATATGGACAGAATATTTGCACAGATGAATCATACACGCTCCTTTCTGGGAGAGAGCTGTCTGTATTATATGCTGCGGACGCCGCAGATGGAGGAGAGAGCGCAGAAAGAGTTTGAAGAGCTTGTGACATGGCTTGACGCTCACGAAAAGGAGCGGGAGGAACTGGAGTATTTCTTTGCAAAGATCGGAAAAACGGGAAGAAATTCTGTTTTTGATTACGTTTACAATCTGGCGGATGCTGACAGCGGAAGCAATCTGATCCATTTTGGGATGATCGCGCTTGTTTTTTGTTCGGCGGGCACTCTGCTTTTGCGTCCGGAGGCAGGCATCTTGCTGCTTCTTGCGGCGTTTGGCGTCAGCATAGGGACGTATGAGCATTATAAGCGCCCGATCGCTCCTTATATTACCTCGTGCATTGCAATCGAAAAGGTTCTTAAGGCGGCGGAGCAGATAGGCAAAATGCACGTGCATCATCTGCCGGAGGAACGGGTGAAAAAGGCAGTTGCAT
>CATZPU010000010.1 GCA_958422845.1 uncultured Lachnospiraceae bacterium
TCAAAATAGATACGAATCCGTATTTCCTGTATACAAGGCCGCGCGTCAGCAAAAATGAGAGCGATGATATTCTGCGGACCGTGCGGGAGCTTTTGGAGGCGATCGGGAAGCTTGGAGCGTGAAAAAAGGAAAACAGCTCTTGCGGGATGGGTAGAAAACGGTTATAATATCAGAATGAGCGCAGTTGTGAAGGCGGGATTCGACTACAAATGGCGGCGCGCCCTGTAATGGATACTGCCGGACAGTTATGAAAACAACTGCAAATGAGAAAGATACAGGGAGATATGTGAGAATCGGGGCATATCTGCCTGTATTGCGTCGTTTGAACGGCGAAGAATGGAGGATACGATGATGAAAGGTTTGAAGAAAACGGCTGTACTGGGATTATGCGCCGGTCTGGTGCTGACATCTCTTGCAGGCTGTTCAAAAAAGGAGACATTTGATAGAGAGGCGGCAGCGATCACGGTAAACGGCCAGACGGTATCGGCGGGCGTTGTGAATTTTGCACTTAGATACAATCAGGCAAATTATGAATCGCTGTATATGTCGCTCGGACTGACTGATCCGTTTAATCAGGATATGTACGGAGCAGGTACGACGCTTGGCGACGATATGAAGAATGTGCTTTCCGATGAGCTGACGAATGCGATGCTTGCAGAGCAGAAGGCGCAGGAGTACGGCGTAGCGCTGACAGACGAGCAGAAAACTGCGATCGCGGATGCGGCAAAGAGCTTTATCGCTGCAAATGAGGAAGAGGTTTTGGAAAAGCTTGGCATCACAGAGGCAGATGCACAGCGTTATCTGGAGCTTTCGACGATCCGCACGATGATGGAGACTGAGATGAGTGCGGATGTCGATACAGAGGTATCAGACGAGGAAGCAGCTCAGAGAAAGATACAGTACGTTCTGTTTACTCCGGTCACAGACGAGGAGCTTGCGGCTGAGACGGAGACAGAAGAAGCGCAGAGCGAGACGGCGCAGTCCGAGAGCGAAGAGACACAGACTGAGTCCGCTGAAGAGACAGAAACCGAAAGCGAGTCAGAAGCACAGAGCGAGGCTGCGGAATCTGAGACGGCAGCCGAAACAGAAGAAGAGACTGCACAGCTTACAGAAAAAGAAGATGTAAAGACGCAGAGCGCCGACGAGACGGAAACAGAAAGCGAATCTGCAAAAGCAGAAGAGGAAACTGAAGCATCGGAAACAGAAACTGAGGCAGCAGAGACGGAGACAGAAGATCCGGAAGCAGCCGAGGCGATGGAAAGAGCCCGCGTCCGTGCAGAGGAAATGCTCGCAAAGCTTCAGGACGGCGCAGAGTTTGAGAAGGCAGCAGAAGAGATGGGCAAGACGGCTTCCACTACAACATTCGGAGCAGACTATTCCATCACAGAGCTGGCAGAAGCCACAGAAGGACTGACAGACGGTACGCTTGTAGAGACTCCGGTAAAGACAGCGAACGGCTATTACGTAGTCAAGGTGCTTTCCGAGCTCGACCGTGAGGCGACAGATGCAAAGAAAGAGTCTATCGTAAAGCAGCGCAGGCAGGAGCAGATCGCTTCCCTGTACACGGAGTGGACAGAGGCAGGAGAGGTAACTGTCGATGATAAGGTAATGGCAGGCATCACATTTGATTATCACCTGACGCAGCCGACAGAGGCGCAGACGGAAGCCGTCACAGAGGCAGCAGGTGAGACGGAGAGCGAAGCCGTCACAGAGGCAGCAAGTGAGACGGAGAGTGAAACCGTTACAGAGGCAGTAAGCGAAACAGAAAGCGAGGCTGCCACAGAGGCGGAAAGCGAGACAGAAAGCGAGGCTGCCACAGAGGCGGAAAGCGAGACAGAGTAAAAAAACAGGAATCAGCAGATAAAGAGGCGGCTGTCGGTGCAGATACTGACAGCCGCTAAAATTTTGCATTTTGTATGAAAAAAACGACCGACGATTACTTGACAGTAATGTTGAAAGCTTTACCATTGTCAAAAAATAAAATACCTTTAGTTGCAATTCACTTAGAAATTAAATATAATAAAGACAACGAAGCGGTTAGGTCAGTAGGGGAGAGGAACATAGAATTGTAAATATGTAACCGAGGGCTGAATACCGTCATAGTATTACGCTGCCCTCCTAAAAGGAGGAACGAACTTGAGCAAGGAAAACAGAACTTATAGGGACGGCGTGTTTGTAGATTTATTTTTTCGCTGGCGAGAAGCAAAGGCAAACGCACTTAGCTTGTACAATGCTTTAAGCGGCAGTCATTACGACAAGCCGGAAGAAGTGCGGATGCTGAAACTGGAAGACGCGGTGTATAAAGACTTTGAGAATGACATATCATTTCTGATAGAAGAGAAGATATTTGTGCTCGGCGAGCATCAAAGTACGATAAACGAAAATATGCCGCTGCGTTTTCTGTTATACATCGGCAGACTTTACGAGACGCTTCTGGAGGTAGAGGATCGGTATAAAGAAAAGAGGATTCCGCTTCCTACGCCTGAATTTTACGTATTTTACAATGGGGCAAAAGAATATCCAAGTCATGTGACGCTAAAGCTGTCGGATGCGTTTATCGTAAAAGAGCGCCATGCATTTGATCTGGAAGTAGTCGTTCATGTATATAATATCAACAAGGGCATGAATCCTGAATTATTAGAGGGCTGCCCTATATTAAAAGAATACTGTCAGTTTGTTGATATCGTTTCGAAATATAAGGGACAGAAGGGAAAACTGAAATCTGCCATAGAAGAATGCATGCAGAAAGGAATCTTGACCGATTATTTATCAGAAAGAGGATCGGAGGTAACGAATATGTTGATCGCTCAGTATGATTATGAAAAGGATATGGAAGTAAAACAGAAGGAGGCAAAAGCAGAAGGAAGAGCCGAGGGCAAGACAGAAGGTGAAACGTATATGGCGAAGCTTGTCTCGTTTTTGTGCAGGAAAAAGCGTTACAGCGATCTGGAGAAGATCGAGGATCCCAAGAACAGGGAGAAGCTGTTTGCAGAGATGGAGGCGGAAGAAAAATAATTATGGACCGATAGGTTTAGGGCAGGAGATCGGAGAAATCCGGTCTCTTTGCTTTAATGCCTCATATCAGTATCGTGCAGTCGGTACAGATCCGTGTTTTGATGACGTTTTTTTCTTTCAAAAGTTGCTCAAATTGATGTATATATATTTCGCCTTTAAAAGTAAGCGGAGCTGTATTATAATAGTAGAAAAAAGAGCGAACAAAAACAGTAAGGAGGATAATTGTTATGGATGCACTGGAAGTGATCAGAACCAGAAGAAGTGTAAAACGGTTCAAGCCGGATATGATTCCGAAGGATATTCTTGAGAAAATTATCGATGCAGGCACGCATGCGCCGAGCGCAATGAACAGACAGTCTCCAATCATTGTTGCAGTCACAAATAAAGAGATAAGGGACAGGCTCTCCAGACTAAATGCCGAAATTATGGGGACGCAGAGTGATCCGTTTTATGGGGCTCCGGTCGTACTTATCGTACTGGCAGATAAAAACTGCGTAAACCGTGTGTATGACGGAAGTCTCGTCATGGCAAATCTGATGCTTGCAGCGCATAGTCTGGGAATCGGAAGCTGTTGGATACACCGCGCAAAGGAAGAGTTTGAGCGGGAGGAAGGAAAAGAGCTTTTGAGTTCACTCGGTATCGAGGGAGAGTACGAAGGGATCGGCCACTGCGTGCTCGGCTATGCGGATGGAGAATATCCGAAGGAATCCAAGCGAAAAGAGCATTGGGTATACTACGCAGAATAATTTGAAAGAGAAGCTGCTGCAAAAGGAATTGCGTGGGGACGGCTGGCACGTTATACTGGTAAGGAAAAGATATGGAGGATGGTATGGCGGAGAATATTTTTTTGATAGGTTTTATGGGGGCAGGCAAATCGACCGCAGCACGAATGCTGAAGGAGCGCTGCGAAATGCAGCTTTTGGAAATGGATGAGGAGATCGAAGCGCGGGAGAAAATGAAGATCTCCGAGATTTTTGAAAAAAAGGGCGAAGCATATTTTCGTGCTCTGGAGACGGACCTTTTGCGGGAGCTTGAAGGAAAGCAGGATATTGTCGTCTCCTGCGGCGGCGGCGCGGCGATGCGTGCATGCAATGTAGAAGCGATGAAAAAGAGCGGAAAGATCATTTATCTGAGCGTGCGTCCTGACACAGTGCTTTCACGCGTAGCAGGCAGTCATACGCGCCCTCTTCTGGAAGGAAATATGAACGAGGCGTATGTCAGGGCCATGATGCAGGAGCGGCTGCCGAAGTATATTGCGGCTGCTGATATTACAGTGGAAACAGATGAAAAAAGTGCGGAGGCGATCTGTGCGGAGATAGTCAGAAAGATGAAAGAACTGTCAGAACTGCGGCAGGTATAGGAAGTATGGTCTGACAGTGTAAAATCAGGGGGATAAATAGGGAATGACGGAGGAGAACAGAGGAAAACGCGAACGCTTAAGCGGAAGAGCCCGTGTGTATACAGGGGAGAACTATACACAGCGAAGCGGACAGAGCGATACAGAATATAACACTCCGAAGCGCAGAAGGCAGGACGATACGGGAAATAACGGTTCGCTGCGCAGAGAGCAGAGTGATACGGAATACAGAGCTTCACAGCGCAGGAGACAGGACGATACAGAATATAATACTCCGAAGGGCAGGAGACAGAGCAGTACGGGATATAGCGTTTCGTCTCGCAGAGAGTACAGAGATTTGGAAGGCGGCGCACTACAGCGCGGACGAAAGGCAGATACGAAGAGAGAAAAGGGATTTCAGGAAAAGCTGCGCAGCCATAGGATCGGCAGACTGCGGCGCGTACTGTATTGCTTCGGGGGGCTTGCCGCCGCTGCTTATATTGGGGCGGCAGTGTATTTCGGGATGCATTTTTATGAGGGGACGGTTATCCTTGGAATGGACTGCAGCCAGATGACGGCAGAAGAGGTCAAGCAGGCTGCGGCGAAGAAGCTGGGGGCGTATGAGCTGACGATTTTGGAAAGAGAAGATAAAACAGAAACGATCGGTGCAGGGGAGATCGCTCTTAATTTTGTAGATGACGGAAGCATTGACGAGATGCTTTCGGCTCAGCGGTCTTATTTCTGGCCGGTCATGATGTTTTTGGCGAAAGGCAGAGCAGATTCTGTGGCATTTTCATATGATCGGGATGCCGCGATCGGACGGATCAATGCACTTGCGTGCATGGACAGTATTCGTGCCGTTGCTCCGCGGGATGCATATATTGAAGCGGGAGAGTACGGTTTTGAAGTAATAAGAGAAGTTATGGGAACGACGCTGAATAAGGACAAAACGAAAGAGCTTCTTTTGGCGTGCCTTGATAAGGGAAAGAACCGCGTTTCTCTCGATGAGGAAGGCTGTTACGTCGATCCGCAGATTTATCACGACAATGAGGAGCTTGTGCGGGATGCCGCCTCTATGAGCGAGCTTGCAAGTGCGGATATTGCGCTTGATTTCGGTACGGTACAGGAGGTGGTGGACGCTTCCGTGATGCGGGACTGGATCGTAGAAATATCTGACGGCGTGTTTGCAATAGACGATACGTGTGTAGAACAGTATGTGGAAGAACTGGCGGCGAAGTACGATACTTTCGGTCTCCCGTTGGAATTTCAGACGTCTCTTGGAACGACAGAGACGCTCTCAGGAGGCGATTATGGATGGTGTCTCGATCAGGAAGAGACGCTTTTGGCGCTCAGAACCGCGATGGACGAAGGGTATCGCGGTACTCTGGAGCCGGTGTATCTGTATTCTGCAATGAGCCATGAAAATAACGGGATTGGCTATACGTATGTGGAGATCTGTCTTTCGCAGCAGCGGATGTGGTGTTATGAAAATGGAAATCTTATCGTAGACACACCGGTCGTTACCGGAAATCCGAACAAAGGAAATGCTACGCCGTCAGGCGGCGTGTGGGCGATCGACGCAAAAAAGCGGGATGCGATATTGACGGGAGAAGGGTATACATCTCCTGTGGATTACTGGATGCCGTTTAACGGCGATGTGGGAATCCATGATCTGAAGGAGCGGGCATATTTCGGCGGAACGATCTATCTTTCAAACGGTTCACACGGATGCGTCAACACGCCGTATGAGCAGGTGCAGACGATCTATGATGCAGTATCGATCGGAACTCCGGTCATTGTATATGAATGATTCTAAAATACATCTTTACAAGATATTGGAATTGAGGTATACTCTAGTGACAATATATAGTTGAAACTGAAAGTCGGTCTGTAGTAATCTATTACAGGCCGAAGTGTTTGCCAGTATGTATAAAGAAGGAGTAGCAGAGTATGTATGTAATCAAAAAAGACGGAACGAAGGAAGCATTTAATGTGCAGAAGATCATCGTTGCCGTAAATAAATCAGCAGCCCGCATCTTGTATAAGTTTACAGAGGAAGAGCTTCAGTTCCTCTGCGATTTTGCGAAGGAAAAAGCGGAGTCTCTGCATAAAGAGGGCATCACGATTCAGGAGATGCACAACATCGTTGAGGGAGCGCTGGAGGCTGTGAATCCTGCCGTAGCGAAAAGCTATCGCGATTACCGCAACTACAAGCTTGATTTTATTCATATGATGGACGATGTTTACACAAAAAGCCAGTCTATCCGCTATATCGGCGATAAGAGTAATGCAAATACGGACAGCGCTCTCGTTGCGACGAAGAGGAGTCTTATCTTTAATGAGCTGAATAAAGAGCTTTACCGTAAGTTTTTTATGACGCGGGACGAGCTGCAGGCGTGCAAGGACGGATATATTTACATTCACGACCAGTCGGCGCGTCTTGATACGATGAACTGCTGTCTGTTTGACGTCGGTTCTGTTTTAAAAGACGGATTTGAGATGGGAAACGTCTGGTACAATGAGCCTAAGACGCTCGATACGGCGTTTGACGTTATGGGAGATATTATTTTGAGTACGGCTGCGCAGCAGTACGGCGGTTTTACCGTGCCGGAAGTAGATAAGATCCTTGCTCCATACGCAAAGAAAAGTTTTGAAAAATATCAGGAAGAATTTATGAAATATGCCGATCCGTCATGGGAGGGCGCAGAGGAAAGATCGTATCAGTATGCGCAGGACAAGGTTCGCCGTGACTGCGATCAGGGCTGGCAGGGGATTGAGTATAAGCTTAATACCGTAGGTTCTTCACGTGGGGATTATCCGTTTGTGACGGTGACGCTCGGTCTTGGCACAGATGATTTTGCAAGGATGATCTCTATATCTCTGCTGGAAGTCCACAAAGGGGGACAGGGAAAAACGGGAAATAAAAAACCGGTTCTTTTCCCGAAGATCGTGTTCCTTTATGATGAAAACCTGCACTGTCCGGGCGGCGCATGCGAGGATGTGTTTGAGGCAGGCATCGAATGTTCGGCAAAGACTATGTACCCTGACTGGCTTTCTATGACAGGCGAGGGATATATTTCAAGCATGTATAAAAAATACGGAAAGGTGATCAGCCCGATGGGCTGCCGCGCATTCTTAAGCCCGTGGTATGAGAGAGGCGGTATGGAGCCTGCTGACGAGAATGATTCTCCGGTATTTGTCGGCAGATTCAATGTGGGCGCCGTCAGCCTTCATTTGCCGATGATCCTTGCAAAATCCCGTGCGGAGAGCCGTGATTTCTATGAAGTGCTTGACTATTATCTGGAAATGATCCGCCGTCTGCATATCCGCACGTACGAGTATCTTGGCGAGATGCGTGCTTCTACGAATCCGCTTGCATACTGCGAGGGCGGATTCTATGGCGGGCATTTAAAACCGAATGACAAGATCAAGCCGCTCTTAAAGCCGATGACATCGTCCTTTGGCATTACTGCACTGAACGAGCTGCAGGAGCTTTATAATGGAAAATCAATCGCAGAAGACGGACAGTTCGCACTGGAGGTATTGCAGTATATCAATGACAGAGTTGCGGAATTCAAAAGAGAGGACGGCTGGCTTTACGCGATCTACGGTACACCGGCAGAGAGCCTCTGCGGACTTCAGGTGGAGCAGTTCCGCAAAAAATACGGAATTGTTGAGAATGTTTCCGACCGTCCGTACGTAAGCAACAGCTTCCACTGCCACGTAACAGAGGATCTGACACCGATTGAAAAGCAGGATCTGGAAGGTCGTTTCTGGGAGCTTTGCAACGGCGGAAAGATACAGTACGTACGTTATCCGATCGATTACAATATCGAGGCGATCAAGAGCCTGATCCGCCGTGCAATGAGCCTTGGATATTATGAAGGAGTAAATCTGTCCCTTGCCTACTGCGATGACTGCGGCCATCAGGAGCTGGAGATGGATGTGTGTCCGAAATGCGGTTCCCGCAATCTCACAAAGATCGACCGAATGAACGGTTATCTTTCATATAGCCGCGTCCACGGCGATACGCGTCTGAACGCAGCAAAAATGGCAGAGATCGCAGAACGAAAAAGCATGTGATAAAACAGTTCAGTACGACAGCAGTGCAAAAAAAGGCGAAACAGGCTTGCCTGTATGAGCCTCTTTTTGGTACTGCGCAGTCGGGCGGAACGCCCGACAGTCACAGACAAAAGTGCCGTAAGGTACGACTGACGGCGAAGCCGGCAGGTCTGTGACATGTCGTACTGGAAGACTGGCGAAAACTACGTTTTACAGGAATGGGCTAAACGCCCATTCAGCCGCAGGGAGCTGCAAAGCAGCGAGAAGCCCCACAGGGGCGCTCTGCGGTCTGCATGGCAAAGCAGAGATTGTAAGATCGGGGAGGAAAACAGATATGAACTATATTGATTATATAATGGATATGACGCAGAAACTTCTGGCAATACACAGTCCGTCAGGATTCACGCATAACGCGGCGCGTTTTCTTTGCGAGGAGCTTACAAAACTTGGATACGTGCCAAAACTAACGAATAAGGGCGCAGTGCTTGTGGATCTCGGCGGGGAAGATACTGAGGATGCAGTCCTTCTGGCTGCCCATATCGATACGCTTGGAGCCATGGTTACTCAGATTAAAGAAAACGGCAGGCTGAAGCTTACGAATATCGGAGGGCTGAATCCGAATAACACGGAGGCTGAGAACTGTCACGTTTATACGAGAGACGGAGAAGTTTATGATGCGACATTTCAGCTTACGGACGCGTCGGTGCATGTGAATGGAAAATACAGTGAGGAGAAGCGCACGTATGACAGCATGGAGGCGCTTCTTGACGAACTTGTTTCTTCAAGAGAGGATGTGGAGAAGCTTGGTATCATGACGGGAGATTTTGTCTGCTTCGAGCCGCGTACGGTCGTAACAAAGAGCGGCTATATAAAGAGCCGTTTTCTCGACGATAAATTCAGCTCCTGCATTATTCTCGGATATGCAAAGTATTTAAAAGAACAGGGGATTACTCCAAAACGCCGTGTATACGCAATGTTTACCACATATGAAGAAGTGGGACATGGGGGAGCGGCTGCCATACCGGAAGGTGTGACAGAGATGATCTCTGTCGATATGGGATGCGTCGGGGAAGGACTTTCCTGTGATGAGACAATGGTATCGATCTGCGCGAAGGACAGCACAGGACCGTATGATTACGACGTTGTTTCAGGGCTTGTACAGGCTGCAAAGGAAAACGGAGTTTCCTATGCGGTTGACGTATATCCGTATTACGGATCAGATGCAGATGTTGCACTGCGAGCAGGATATGATATTCGTCATGGTCTGATCGGGCCGGGCGTGTACGCTTCACATGGATATGAACGTTCCCACAGGAAGGGAGCAGAAAATACGTTTGAATTGCTGAAAGCATATTTGGGCTGAAAAAAGCATACCAAAGAGAAATAATGAATAGACAGAATGTGGCTGCTGTGAAATATCTGCTGAGGATATTTTGCGGCAGCTGTTTTTATGTTATAGGAAAGACCTTGTCACGCTGATGCGTGAGGAGGTGTTGCATTTTGGTGGTATATGCAGTACAGAAGAGAAAATGCAATTACGCTGCATGTGAAAAATTACAATTGACATTATAAATAATTTGTGATATAAGAAAATAAAAAGAATTATATAAGATAAACGAGATATAAAAGACAAGTCATTTCTGCTTTATGAAAAAAACAGAGTCTTTGCCTATGGCATCATCAAACAGCTTTTCGCTGAATATTCAAAGTACATTTTGCTTTCGATTTGTAATTTACAGCATATTATTATGCCATATATTTTCGCTGTTTTTCTTGCAAGATGGCAGGAACATTCTTATAATAAAAGGAGAAACAAATGAATAATGAACTCTCAAACAGTATTTCCCGGCAAGGTTTGGAAGCGCGATGTGACGCTCAGTGTAAGAAAGTACTTAGTCAGAAGATCATTCTTGCGTGGATTTTGAAGTATACGACGGATGAATTTTCGGCTCTTTCGATTGAAGAAGTTATGGATTGTATCGAGGAAGAGCCGGAGGTGGGCAGTGTTCCGGTAACTTTTTCAGGCAGAGAGGAGATTGACGGATTGCCCAATGAGAGCAGCATTCCTGCGGAGGGTGTGATCTATTACGATATCCGTTTTGCTGCATATGTTCCTCTTCGCGGGGAAAAGATCAGAGTAATCATAAATGTAGAGGCACAGAAGGATTTTTATCCGGGTTATCAGATTGTGACGAGAGGGATATTTTACGATGCGAGGATGCTGTCCGCCCAGCTTGGCAGGGAATTTACTCCGACGAATTACGATGAGTTGAAAAAGGTGTTTTCTATCTGGATCTGTATGGAAGCGCCTGCTTATATCGGCAATGCGATTTCTGTGTATCAGATGAGGAAGAAAGATCTTGTAGTGGGGATTCCGGATCTGCCTCAGGCGTACGATAAGCTGTCAGTCGTGATTGTGGCGCTGAATGATAAAAAAACTACGGCAGATGAATTTCTTGCAATGATGAACGTATTGTTTTCGGTTGAGAAGCAGGCGGAAGAAAAAAGAAGGATACTTGAACAGCAGTTTCATATACCGATGCAGACTGAATTAGGGAAGGAGATAGGGCTTATGTGCAATTACAGTGATTATGTAGAGGCAAAGGGAATTGAAAAGGGTGTGCGTCAAGGTGAGGCGCAAAGCAGGATGGAAATCGCGCAGAAGCTTCTAAAGATGGGAATGAAGCTGGAAGGGATCGCGGAGGCGACATCTCTGCCGATGGAGGTGATTAAAGGGATCGCGCTTCCGGAAAAAATATAATACAGTTGCATAATGTCCCTAAAAGAAGCGATAGAGTGCCTTCTTTTAGGGACATTTTTGCGCCATAGGAAAGACTGTGCCGCGTCGAATGTTATGCCTCTGCCGCCTGAGGCGCTTCTCCCGCCGTACCGTCCGGATAAAAGGAAACATCCAGAATCTTCCGCTGATAGGGAAGCGAGGGGTTTTCAATCCGCATTTGGAGCGTATGAACGGCTGTCTGTGCTATATCCATACTGGAACTGCATGCGATGGTGCTAAGCGGCGGAAGATACGGAAGCCCCTGACGGAGGCGGTCGAAGCCGATGACGGAAATATCTTCCGGCACACGATAGCCTGCAAAACGAAGCGTATTAAGGATCACATATGCAGCCTGATCGTGGAAAACAAAGATGCCTGTGTAATCGATCGGTGAGAGAAGTTCAAGGATCTCGCTGCAGTCTGCGGAGATCGGAAGCTTGTCTACGGAAGTGATCGTGCGGATACAGTCTGCTCCGAAACCATGCTCTGCAAGGGCGGCGCGGAATCCGCGGTCACGCTGTATCTGGGAGCCGTTTTTCTCAGGTCCCGGTACGTAGAGAAAACGGCGGTGTCCGAGACGACAAAGCTCCTTTCCGGCAATGTAGCCGCCTGCGTAGTCGTTGCAGCAGACGAGATCAGCCTGTATGTTGTCGATCTCACGGTCGACCAGTACAAAAGGAATGTTGTGTTTGCGGATCAGTCTGGTCGGCGCTGCGTTTGTCGTATATGGGAAAAACAGAATGCCGTCCGCAGAATTTGATATTGCAACATTGATCATATGAAGGACGAGGTCATCTCGGAGGTTCGTTATAAGTATCATGACCTCGTATCCGGATTCCTTCAGAAGACGGTCCATTTGCGAGATCAGGAGAGAATAATGATGGTTCAAAATATCATCTACGATGATGGCGATGATATTGCTTCGGCCGGAGCGCAGTCCAGAGGCAAAATTATTCCGGATATAGCCAAGTTCATGAGCCGTATTTTGGATTTTTTCTACAGTCTGTACAGGCAGTTTCTCATCACCGCGCAGGGCACGGGATACAGTATTGACGGAATAACCGCAGCGCTCGGCAATTACTTTCAGTGTAACTCGTGGTGTTCTGGTATTCATAAGGCTTCCTCACTGATGTTATATTTGTTATATGATCTTAGACCATGTATCTCCACTGATGTCAGTACATAAAGAGTATGCGTCTCTTATACTTATGTGCTTGATTGTGTATTTATATGATTATATCATTTTTTGACAAATATTTGTGAAAAGGAAAAAGAAAAAATGCACAAAAAATTCTGAGAAAAATTGTGTTAAATAACGAAATAATTAAAATGAATGAAAAATAAAAACAATTTAACCGTTAAAAAAACGAAAAAATAAAAAATAAGTATTGACAAATTATAAGAATAACGTTAATCTAATATTACAAGTTAACGTTAACCTTCCGGAGGGGATAATTAAACACTGCAATCTGAAAGGAGAGTTTTTAGATGAAGAAAAGAATAACCAGAAGTATCGTGGCAGCCGGATTAGCTGCATCTATGGTAATGTCAATGGGAATCGGCGCTTCTGCAGAAGATGGTTCCACACAGGGAACGAACACATTTGTAGACGGCGGTACAGAGATGTCTTTCTGGACATTTCAGGATCAGCACGTAGGATTCTGGACCTCTATGGCTGATATCTGGAATGAGCAGAATCCGGACAAGCCGATCAACCTTACGGTTACGATCGGAGAGTCTCATTCCCTGCACAGCAAGCTGCTCGTAGCGTGTCAGGCTGGATCAGGCGCACCGGATATGGCTGATATTGAGATCGGGTATTACGGAGCATTCCTGAAAGATGGTTATCTGCTTCCAATCAATGATGCAGTAGAGCCTTATAAAGATGATCTGGTTATGTCCCGTGTAGAGATGTACGGTGACAAGGAAGGCAACTGGTACGGCGTAGACTTCCATCTGGGTGCATCGGTATGCTACTACAATATGGATATTATGAATGAAGCCGGTATAGATCCTGCAACGATCGTGACGTGGGATGATTACGTAGAAGCCGGTAAGGTTGTTCTTGAAAAGACAGGAAAACCGATGTGTGCAGTAGAGACGGCAGACCTGTTCCTTCCGCAGATGATGCTCCTTGAGAAGGGCGTTCAGTATGTAGACGAGGATGGCAACCCGAATATCGCTACAGAAGAGCATGCAGAAGTTATTAACTACATCAGAGAAATGATCAACCTTGGCGTGTGTGAAGTAGCTCCGGCAGGATATTTCCATTCAGAAGAGTGGTACGGACATCTCAATGACGGTGGAGTAGCTTCTCTGGCAATGCCGCTGTGGTACATGGGAAGATTCACGGATTACTGCGCAGATCTTGATGGTAAGATGGCGATCTATCCGATTCCGGTATGGAACGAAGGCGACACACGTGAAGTGCTTCAGGGCGGTACAGGTACATCTGTTATCAAAGGCACAGAGAACGAAGAGCTGGCAAAAGAGTTCCTTGCATTTGCAAAATGCTCCAAAGAAGGATGTACGTATGAGTGGGAGAACCTTGGATTTGACCCAATCCGTACAGAACTTTGGGACGATCCGGCGATCACAGACGATCCGGACAACAAGTTCCTCAATTACTTTACAACAAATCCGTTTGATATCCTGAAAGAGAACGGTACAGACCTGACAGCGCCGGATATCTCCGGAGCATACTCTGCGACATACAGCACACTTGTATCTACGACATATTCAAATGCATTCGAGATGGCATTTGATCAGGATGCAATGGAGCTGTTGCAGAGCGAACAGGATTCTATCATCTACTAATTTCAGAAACAAAATATTGGCTGAGACAGCCATGACAGTAAGGGGCGTCGAAGAAAACGGCGCCCCTTGCCTGCTTTAGGGGCAGGAGAGAGAAGAAAGGAAGGAGGAGCAGGATGAAAAAGAAGAAAAGCCTTTTCCGTAAATTTTTATATTCACAGAAAGTGGCTCCTTACGTATTTATCGCTCCATTTATTATAA
>CATZPU010000011.1 GCA_958422845.1 uncultured Lachnospiraceae bacterium
CCAAATTACTGAAAGGAGAAAAGCTATGGAGGAAGCCTTACTTAAACGGGTGATGCCGCACAGTATAGAAGCCGAGCAGTCGGTGGTAGGCGCGATGATTCTTGATCGGGATGCAGTTACGGTTGCCACAGAAATGCTCTCTGCGGAAGATTTTTACCAGAAGCAGTACAGTATTTTGTTTGAGGCGATGGCGGAGCTTTATAGTGAAGGGAAGCCGATCGACCTGATAACGCTTCAGAATCGGCTAAAAGAGAAGGACGTACCGCCGGAGATCAGCAGTCTGGAATTTGTCCGCGATATGATCACAACAGTCCCGACATCGGCAAATGTAAAATATTATGCGGAGATCGTTTCAGAGAAGGCTCTGCTTCGGCGTCTGATAAAGGTGAATGAGGATATTGCCGCAGCCTGCTATGCCGGAAAAGAGCGGGTGGAGGATATTCTGGAGGATACAGAAAAAAGTATTTTTCAGGTACTGCAGCGTCGCACGAACGATGAGTTCGTACCGATCAAGGAAGTGGTTCTTAATGCGCTTGATAAAATAGAGGCGGCAAGCCGGCTGAAGGGCAGCGTTACGGGTATGCCGACCGGATTTATTGATCTGGACTATAAGATGTCCGGTTTTCAGCCATCTGATCTGATCCTGATTGCAGCGCGTCCTTCTATGGGTAAGACGGCATTTGTACTTAACATTGCAGAATATATGGCGTTTCGCAGCAATGAAACAGTAGCTATTTTCAGTCTGGAGATGTCAAAGGAGCAGCTCGTAAACCGTCTGTTTGCACTGGAATCTCATGTCGATTCTCAGGTTCTTCGTACAGGTAATCTAAGCGACAGCGACTGGGCAAATCTGATCGAGGCGGCAGGCACGATCGGGCGTTCCAATCTGATCATCGACGATACGCCGGGCATCAGCGTTGCAGAGCTGCGCAGTAAATGCAGAAAATTTAAACTGGAACACAATCTTGGTATTATTATGATCGACTATCTGCAACTGATGCAGGGCAGCAGGCGATCGGAGTCGAGACAGCAGGAGATCTCCGAGATTTCTCGTTCTTTAAAAGAAATAGCAAGAGAACTACATGTGCCGGTGGTTGCGCTTTCGCAGCTCTCACGTGCAGTCGAGCAAAGGCCGGATCACCGACCGATGCTTTCAGACCTTCGAGAGTCGGGAGCAATCGAGCAGGATGCCGACGTTGTTATGTTTTTGTACCGTGACGATTATTACAATCACGATACAGAGAAAAAGGATGTGGCGGAAGTTATTATCGCCAAGCAGCGAAACGGCCCGATCGGTACAGTGGAGCTGGCATGGCTGCCGCGCTTTACAAAATTTGCAAACATGAAAAAATAATACAAAATAAGTTCTTTTTACAGGAGCCTCTTCATATACTTATAGAAGGACAACAGTATAAGCAGATTTTCGGTCATTCCGGAACAGAAAATACTGCCGCATATAAACAGGCGTTGGATAAGAGGAGAGGCTTTATGGAAGATAAGACATATTCTGTATCAGAAGCAGTGCGGCTCGTCGGTGTAGAGTCGCACGTTCTTCGTTATTGGGAAGAAGAATTACATATTTCAATACAGCGCAATGCGCAGGGACACCGACTTTACAGCAAAGGAAATATTACACTTTTCCGTAAAGTGAAGGATTGGAAAGAAAAGGGGCTGCAATTAAAAGCGATCCGTATACTGCTTGCTCAGACAGATGCAGTATGCAGATCAGAGACAGCAGGCAGGTCAGAGGCGGTACGCGAGATGGAGACAGCGACGTTTGCAGAGCAGCTTGAGGAGGTGTTTGATCTGCGAACGGACGATCAACAAGAAGCAGATTCGCAAACGGAGGATTTGAAAGGCTGTGATGACTCTGTGTGTGATATAGAGAACGATCCGTGTGTCTGTGAAGTTATACCGACTGTGCAGGCAGAAGCGCAGGATGGTCTGGCTCGGATCGCAGCCGTGTTTCGGCAGATCGTAAAGGAAGCTGCAAGGGAGCAGAGTGAACATTTGGAAAAGATACTTGCAGAGCAGCTTCGGGAAGAGGCGAAGGATATATACCTTCAGTATTTCCAGATGCTTCAGGAGGCGGCTGCGGCGAAGTCTGAAATGCAAAAGGAAAGTGTCCGGCAGGGGATACTCCGGAGGATATGGGATGCGATAGGCGGAGGAAGATATTGACGGGCTGCACACGAAGATGAAAAGCGAAATGAATATAATAGGAATGTATCAGGCATAAAAAACTCAGGTATAGAAAAAGTGTGCCCTACGGTCGTTTTTGAAAACGGGTATAGAGCACACCTTTGTTCTAATATTTATCGGATGCAGCGCATCCTCTGTCCGTGACGGATTACTCAGCAGAGATAGCGTCTGTCGGACATACGCTTTCGCATGTACCGCAGTCAAGACATGCGTCCGGATCGATTACGTACTTTCCATCGCCTTCAGAGATAGCGTCTGCCGGACACTCGCCTGCGCATGTACCGCAAGATACACAATCATCAGAAATTACATATGCCATGATAATATCCTCCTTTTAGATTCTGTATTCGACTTTTCAAGAAGTCTTTCACTTATTCTAATACATCTTGTCAAAATACACAAGTATAAAAGAAGATTTTATGTTGTTTTTATATGGGAACAAAGGAAAAACGGAATATGCCGGCATATTTTGGACTGTTATGGCGAAAGGTCGTGGGAAAAGCGTATTTTTTCCTTGGTTTACAGAAGTCGTGTACCTATGATATAATAAAATCGCTTGACGGTCTGATCGTGGGCCGTGCAGAAAAAGATGCCGGAATATCTGGCAAACCGCAGCATGGTGTGCGGTCTGTACAGGGGCTATGGCATGATCATAACGAAAAGAATATAAAGGAGGAAATATAAAATGGCAGCAGTGATCACAAAGGACACAACGATCGGCGAGATCATTCGTATCGAGCCGCAGCTTGCACAGGTACTTATGGCAGGCGGAATGCACTGTGTAGGATGCCCGTCTTCTCAGATGGAGACGCTTGAAGAGGCAGCAATGGTACATGGCATTGAGCTGGACGTTCTTCTGGCAAGACTGAATGCGTTTATGGAAGCGCTGAATCAGTAAGAATTAGTAAGAACAATATTACGGATACTATGCGTGTCGGAGGATATCGGCGCTGTAGTATCCGTTTTTTATGTCATAGGAAAGACCTTTACTCTCTTTCTGTCATCCAGGGACGGTATTTGAGCGGCCAGAACTGCTGCTGCAAATGAGGATTCTTTCTCTCATCTATAGCGATGCTCTTACAAAACCCACGCCACAGTTTTTGCATATCCTGTTCGAGCGCTGAGGTGCGGTTGGCTGCGAGTGTATCAGGCTTGGTATCGCGAAGGATAAACCAAGGACGTGATCTGCCGTGTATCAGGCAGTCGCCGTGACCGCTGTCATAGATCATAAAGTTTTCGTTTGGGAAACGGTCGGAAAAGTGATCGCCGATCAGCGGGAGTACCTGATTTTCCGCATGGATTTCTGAAAACAGGACGCCGCTCTCCAGTTCACGGAAACGGACAAACTGGAGATATCGGTGTGCTTCATTTCCTGCTTTGCGTGACAGCTCGAAAATGCGGGCGACATCGGGATTTTGCAGATTCCAGATAACTTTTCTGGCTGTGTGCTGCCCAACGTGCGGCGACATGCCGAGGACGATTACGCGGTAAATACAGTCTGCACGATCTAAAGCAGCACAAAGCGACGCCTGATAGATCGTCTGCCATGCCTCCATTCCCATTTTTCGCTGAACAGAGCGCGCGACCTTCTGCGCTTTTTGCGCATTCGTATCTACCTTTCGGTATTCGGCGAATAATTCAAGATCCATCTGTGCGTCTATGCGCAGGGCAACACACTCATGTCCAAGTCTGCTCGACCATGCATCATAAACACCGGTCAGGATACCGTCTGTACTTTCTTCACACAGAAAAATAACCATATGAGCTCTCCTTATCTAAACTGTTCGTATGCAGGACGCAGGCGTAAACGTGCAGCGATCGGAATTCTTTTTTACAAATTTGTCCTATACGGATCACGAAGGAAAGGCGAAGAATCAGGCGCCTGTCTGCAAAAGTGTCCCTGGTACGGCTCCGAAAGCCTGATCGTCATCGAACAGGGAGAGCTGACGGTACGTAGAAGTCTCTAAAGGAACAGAGCTGTTTCCGCGGAGCAGATTACGCAGGATAAAGTCCTCGTCTATGCGCAGCGGGTACATCTGCCTGCCGCTGCAGGTGATAAAATATACGGCGCGTTTGAGGACAACTCCGGCTTTTTTGAGGGCGGGGAAGTCAAGTGCTCCGGTCTTTCTGGCGCGAACGATCCTCTGTGCGGACTTAGGTCCGATGCCGGGAACGCGCAGAAGCGTATAGTAGTCTGCGCTGTTTATTTCTACAGGGAATTGCTCCAGATGGGAAAGCGCCCAGTCGCATTTTGGATCAAGAAATACATTGAAATTAGGGCGTTTTTCGCTGAGGAGCTCCTGCGCATCGAAGCCGTAAAAGCGAAGCAGCCAGTCAGCCTGATATAGTCTGTGTTCGCGAAGGAGCGGCGGTCCTTCCGGCAGGGAGGGAAGCATGGCATCTTCATTGACCTGTACAAAGGCAGAGTAAAAGACTCGTTTCAGGTCAAATTTCCGGTAAAGTGATTCTGCTACAGAAAGAATCTGGTAATCATTTTCCGGCGTCGCACCGATGATCATCTGTGTGCTCTGCCCTGCCGGAACGAACTGCGGCGCATGGCGGTAGAGCATCAGTTCATTTTTATTTTCCTGTGTCAGTAGCTGAACCTGACGCATCGGGGCGAGGATCTTCTTTCTGCTCTTGTGCGGGGCGAGTTTTTGAAGGCTCTCGGAGGTCGGAAGCTCAAGATTCACGCTCATGCGGTCTGCGAGAAATCCGGTCTTTGTGATAAGCTCCTGCGGCGCTCCCGGAATAGCTTTTACATGAATGTAGCCCTCAAAATGACATTCATGGCGCAGCTTATACAGTGTCTCGTACAGAAGTTCCATGGTATACGACGGATTTCGCAGAATACCGGAGCTTAAGAAGAGCCCTTCAATATAATTGCGCCGATAAAATTCCATCGTCAGTGTGCAGACTTCATCCGGTGTAAAGGAAGCTCGCGGGACATCGTTTGACGAGCGGTTGACGCAGTATTTGCAGTCAAAGACACATTCATTTGTAAAAAGAATCTTGAGCAGTGCGATACAGCGTCCGTCTGCTGAGAAGCTGTGGCAGATGCCGGCGGCAGAGCAGTTTCCCATTCCCTTTCCGCTGCCCCTGCGCTCTACCCCGCTTGAGGTGCAGGCGACGTCATACTTCGCGGCGTCAGTCAGGATATTCAGTTTTGTATATAGATCCATGTCTTTTGCGATCCGCATAAGTGTCCTCCATTTGAAATAATCGAACATATGTTCTTGTTTGCATTATAGCATATATAAGAAAAAATGCAAACACTTTTTGAAAGAAATTTGTGGTTCTGTGCGGAAGCTGATATAATATAGAAAGATGCAGCCTGCGAAGCGAAGAATGACAGGGCAAAGAAAATGAATGCGGTGTGCAAAGCGATAGGTATAGAGCAAGGAGAAAGAATAAAGCTTGCAAAGTGAAAAATAATAGAGCAAAGAAAATGAATATAGCGCGCAAAGAAAAAGAAGATAAAGCAAAGAAAAAAATACAGCGCGCAAAGGAAACACCGGTACGGTGGCAGGCTATGAAAAGGTAAAGAGAAGTGTTGCTTTGCGGGAAAAAGCTTCTTAATAGCAGAGAGTACACAGGAAAATTTTTTATGAAAGAGGATGGAGGATTTATATGAAGTATCGTGCATTGGGAAATACGGGACTTATGGTCAGTGAGATCGGTATGGGATGTGAAGGATTTGGAGAGGATGACTGCAAAGCCACGAGGGTTCTGATCGATACGGCGCAGGAGCTTGGAATCAATTATTTTGACCTTTATACATCTGATCCAAAGATTCGTGCCAGTGTAGGCGAGGCGCTGAAAGGAAGACGGGAAAAGTTTATTATTCAGTCCCATCTGTGTTCCATCTGGAAAAACGGGCAGTATATGCGGACGCGCCGGATGGATGAGGTCAGGAAGGGGATGCAGGAGATGCTGACGCTGCTGCAGACGGAGTATATTGATGTCGGAATGATCCATTACTGCGATTCGATGGCAGACTGGCAGGAGATCAGGGAAGGCGGTGTGCTTGCGTATGCACAGGAAATGAAAAGATCCGGTGTGATCCGCCACATCGGTCTGAGCAGCCATAATCCGGAGGTGGCGCTTGCAGCAGTAAGAAGCGGTGCGATCGAGGTATTGATGTTCAGTGTAAATCCATGCTATGATCTTCAGCCTGCCAGTGAGGATGTAGAAGAATTGTGGGCGGAAAAGAATTATGAACAGCATCTTGTAAACATGGACCCGCAGCGAAAAGAGCTGTATGAGGAATGTCAGAGGCTCGGCGTCGGCGTGACAGTAATGAAAGCGTTTGGCGGAGGCGATCTGCTTGATGCAAAGATTTCACCGGCGGGAAAGGCGCTGACGGTCAACCAATGTCTGCATTATGCGCTGACAAGACCGGCCGTTGCAACAGTCCTGTCGGGAGCACATTCGGCGCAGCAGCTTCGCAAAAGCGCTGCGTATGAGACAGCTTCTGAGGAAGAGAAGGATTATGCAGCAGCATTTGCTGCATTTCCGAATATCAGTTGGGAGGGGCACTGTATGTATTGCAGCCATTGCGCGCCGTGTCCGAAGGGGATCGATGTTGCGTCCGTTACGAAGTTTTTGAATCTGACAAAAGCGCAGGGCAGAGTGCCGGAGACGGTTCGCGAGCACTATGAGGTGCTGCCGCATCACGCAGGAGAGTGTATCGAGTGCGGCGCGTGCGAGACGCGCTGTCCGTTCGGCGTTGCGATACGTGAAAATATGAGACAGGCAGCCGAAGTATTCGGAAAGTAAGAAACAGTATTTAAGTGCAGGGAGGGGTATAGTTTGTGGTTTTTATTTGCAATAGGCTCCGCAGTATTTGCTGCGCTGACCTCTATTCTGGCAAAAGTGGGAATTGACGGCGTCAATTCAAATCTGGCGACAGCGATACGGACGGCAGTCGTACTTGTGCTTGCCTGGGGCATCGTTTTTATGACGGGAGGACAGCATGGGATTTCAGGGATCAGCAGAAAAAGCTGGATATTTTTGATCTTGTCAGGTCTGGCAACGGGAGCTTCCTGGCTCTGCTATTACAGAGCGCTGCAAATAGGCGAAGTCTCAAAGGTAGTTCCGGTGGATAAGCTGAGCGTTACGATCACACTGATACTGGCGTTTGTATTTCTGCATGAGCAGTTTACAGTTAAATCAGCAGTAGGAGCGATCCTGATCACGGCAGGGACATTGGTAATGGCGCTGTAGTGAAATTTTTGAAACGTCGGAGACGGCAGGTAAGAGAAAAAGAGAAGCGAAGCAGAAAACAGGAGCAGGGACAACGTGCAGGAAGAAGTAAGAAGAGGCGGTTCAAAGCGCGGGGAAATGCAGAAAAACAGGAAGCACAGAATAGATCAGGAATATGCACATACGGAGCAGAAGACTGTATCCGCAAAGGCAGATATCGGGGCGGAGCAGATGACAGCATCCGCGCAAGCAGAGCAGGGGAAAGTGTATACGGAGGCAGAGAACGGTTCGGAGTGTGAGAATCCCGCCATACCGAAGACGAAGCTGCGTATTTCCGTGCGAAATCTGGTAGAATTTATCCTGCGCTCCGGCGACATTGACAATCGCAGGGGAGGTCTTGGAGAAAAAGAGGCAATGCAGGAGGGAAGCCGCATTCACCGGAAGATTCAGAGCAGAATGGGTGGCGATTACCGCGCAGAGGTGCCGCTTGCCGTCGATATAGAAGCAGAAGAGTATATTCTGACGGTGGACGGCCGTGCAGACGGGATTTTTACCGATGTGCCGAAGGGGGAGTGCGCAGGGGGGTATTCCCAGATGACGCTGCTTCAGACGGCAGGGGAAGCGGAGTTGTCTCCTGCGCAGGAGATTGTTTTCATTGACGAGATCAAAAGTCTTTATCGGGATGTCAGGCTGCTCATCGAGCCGTATCCGCTCCATCTTGCGCAGGCAAAATGCTATGCGTGCATTTATGCACAGAAGCACAGTCTGGAACATATCGGCGTGCAGATGACGTACTGCAATATCGAGACAGAAGAAATTCGCCGTTTCCAACAGATATTTTCGGCAGACGAGCTGAAAAAATGGTTCGGGGAAGTCGTGGAGCAGTATCAGAAGTGGGCGAAGCTTCAGATCGAATGGAAGAAAGTGCGGCAATCCTCTATTGCGGGGCTGAAATTTCCGTATCCGTGGCGGAACGGACAAAAGGAAGTGGCGTCCTCTGTCTATCGGACGATGCTTCGCAAAAAGACGCTGTTTATACAGGCTCCTACCGGAACGGGAAAAACACTTTCTACAATATTTCCCGCGGTAAAGGCGGTGGGAGAGGGACTGGCAGACCGCATTTTCTATGCTACGGCAAAGACAGTGACAAGAACGGTAGCGGAGGAGACGTATGAGATCCTGCGCCGTCAGGGACTGCGCATGAAAACACTGACACTGACTGCCAAAGAAAAAATCTGTTTTCTCGATGAAACGCAGTGCAATCCTGATGCGTGTCCGTATGCAAAGGGGCATTTTGACCGCGTCAATGACGCCGTATTTGAGCTGATCTCGCAAGGGGAGCGGTTTGACCGTCCGGCGATCGAGGCGCAGGCAGAGAAATGGCAGGTTTGTCCGTTTGAGTTCGGACTGGATGTGTCGCTCTGGGCAGATGCGGTGATTTGTGATTATAATTATATTTTTGATCCGCGTGCAAAGCTGAAGCGTTTCTTTTCGGAAGGAGCAAAGGGAGAGTACCTGTTTTTGATAGATGAGGCGCACAATCTGGTGGAGCGTGCGCGGGAGATGTTTTCGGCTGCTTTGTATAAAGAAGATTTTCTGGAGCTGCGAAAGCAGGTCAAAGCATACAGTCCGAAAATGGCACGGGCACTTAGCCGCTGCAATCAGTGGCTTCTGGAACGCAAGCGCGAGGAAGAAGAGCGGCAGGGGAAGGGCGGCGTGGAAAAAAACGCTGCCGCAGAGATGAACGGAGGCACAGGAAAAAACGCTGCCGCAGAGATAAACGGAGGTGCAGGAAAAAATACTGCCGCAGAGATGAACAGCGGCGCAGGAAAAAGTGTTGTCGCAGAGAGAAACGGCGGTGCAGAGAAAAATACTGCCGCAGAAATGAACAACGACGCAGGGAAAAATACTGCCGCAGAAAAAGTCCGGCTCGGAGGAAGATACGGCATTTCGGAAAGTGTCAGGATCTGGAACGGCGTCGGCACTTTTCCAATCTATCTGATGAATTTGTGCGGCATCATGGAGGATTTTCTGGAGGACTCCCATAATCAGGAGCTAAATCAAAAAGTTTTGGAGCTGTATTTTATGGTGCGCCGTTTCCTTGATACGTGCGATCATCTGAATGAGAATTATGTTATTTATACAGAGCTGTGCGGCGACGGAAGATTTTTGATGAAGCTGTACTGCGTTGATGTTTCGGAGAATTTGCAGGAATGTCTCGATAAGGGCAGAAGTACGATCTATTTTTCAGCGACGTTTCTGCCGATCCAGTATTACAAGAGCCTGCTCAGCACGGCGCCGGATAATTACGCCATTTATGCACGCTCTGTATTTGATCCGGAAAAACGTCTGGTATTGATCGGAACAGATACGAGCAGCAGATATACGATGAGAAACGCAAATGAATTTCGCAGGATGGCGGAGTACGTTCTTCAGATCATTCAGGCAAAGCGTGGGAATTATATGGTATTTTTTTCGTCGTACCGCATGATGGAGGACGTTGCGCAGCAATTTGAGGATCTGTGCTTTGAGCAGGACGAGGAGATCGTGCTTTCCTGCCAGAGCGCAGGCATGGACGAAGCGCAGAGAGAAGCATTTTTGGAGCAGTTTGAACAGCCGCATGAGCAGGGACTGGCAGGATTTTGCGTAATGGGCGGTATTTTTGGAGAGGGGATCGACCTGAAGGCTGACAGGCTGATCGGAGCCGTTATTGTCGGAACGGGACTTCCGCAGGTCTGCAATGAGCGGGAAATTCTCAAAAACTTTTATGACCGGCGCGGTGAGGACGGATTTTTTTATGCGTATCTGTGTCCGGGGATGAATAAAGTCTTGCAGTCTGCCGGACGCGTGATCCGCACAGAAGAGGACGAGGGAGTGATCCTGCTGCTTGATGAGCGTTTTGCAGCGTCCAGATACGGAAGGATGTTTCCGGAGGAATGGCAGCATCCGCAGTATTGTACCTTAAAGACGGTGCGGGAGAGGGCGGAGAGATTTTGGGATCATTTACAGTTTGACTTTTAAAGAGGGAACGAATATAATAAAGAGCGGTGAAAAAAATAGAAAAAGGCATTTTCAGGAAGCAGTTGAAACTACTGCGCAAGTCCGTTACTGTATAGCCAGATACTGGATGTCTTTTTTGGCGGGTGAGCTTCTGCGGCAACCGGGAGCTTACTATGAGAAAAGGGGAAGATTTGTTGTCGTTGGCAAATCTTCCCCTTTTTGATCTTTTGAAATAGCTGCCAGGAAGAATAAAATCAGCAGGCATTTTTCTTTTTGACATAGTAATTAAGGATGCCGCCGCCGATGATGATGACGAGGGCGATCGCGACTACCTTTTTGGCTGCTTCCTGAGGAAGATCATCTTTTGAGCCGATGGAATCGCGGTGGAACGTAAATTCATAAACGATCTCATGGGGCGTGCCCATGGCGGTCGTATCGGCAATATAGGCAAGCGGCTGGTCAAGATCCAGAATCGGAACAGTAAATTGTGAATTGCCTCCGTCGGTCGCTTCGTTTAGATATTTCTGACCGTTTATGACCATGTAGTCGTAGTTTGGGCTGCTCCACGTAAGCCGCGCGTACGCTCTGGCATCTTTAACAAGCATGAGCGCGGGAGAAGCGACGCCTGCTTTTCCGCTTCCGCCGATACAGTCTACTGCAATAGAGTATTCGCCGTCGGCCAGATCGATGACCATGGCGTCTTGTGCTGTCTGCTCTGCCTGTACCGGAAAGAAGAAAAATAGCGGAAGGAAAATAGCGGTCAGAAGAAGAAAGAAGTAAGAAATTGCTGATTTTTTCATGGTTTACCACCTTATATTGTGTATTTGAAAGGTTTATATAACAATTCGACAACAATATAGCATTTTTAAAAACACCCGTCAATATTTTGATGCAGAATTGTGGAAGTGCGGAGCACGAAACAATTCGTTAGGCATCTTTTGACCTTAACATTTCAATAACAGGAGAATGGAGAAAATGAGTGGAATTTTATATGGAGTTGGAGTAGGACCGGGAGATCCGGAGCTGATGACGTTAAAAGCAGTGCGGATGATTCAGGAAAATGAAGTGATCGCAGTACCGGGGGCAGACGTACGCGAAACAGTCGCATACAAGATCGCTGTGCAGGCGGCACCGGAGCTTGCCGAAAAGGAGCTGCTTCCGGTATATATGCCTATGACACATGACAAGCAGGTTATGGAAGAAAATCACCAAAAAGGCGCGCTTGCGATGGAAGCTTATCTGAAAGAAGGCAAAAATGTCGTATTTCTGACGCTTGGCGATCCTACGATCTACTCTACGTTTACATATCTGCAAAAAATCGTCGAGTCGCACGGTTTTCAGACTGCGCTGGTAAGTGGTATTACCTCGTTCTGCGCGGCTGCCGCAAGGGTGAACCAGCCGTTGGTAGAATGGAACCAGCAGCTCCATGTGCTGCCCGCAGTCCATCAGCTCGACAGCCGGCTGGATCAGTCGGGAACGTACGTGCTGATGAAGTCAGGAAGAAAAATGGATCAGGTAAAAGGGATCTTGAGGGAAAGCGGCCGTCAGACGGTCATGGTAGAGAACTGCGGCATGGAAAACGAGCATATTTACCGCGGCGTCGAGGAAATACCGGATGACGCCGGATACTATTCTCTGATCGTTTCTAAGGAACAGGAAGGCATGAATGATTGAGTTAAAGGATCTTACGAAGAAATTTGACCGCTTTACGGCTGTGGATCATTTGAATCTGACGATTGAAAAGGGTGAATTTTTCGGTCTGCTCGGTCCAAACGGTGCAGGCAAAACAACGACGATCAGTCTATTGTCGACGCTTTTGCTTCCCACGCAGGGAGAGATCCTGATCGACGGGCAGACGCTTAGCCGGAAACGACCGGATCTGAAGCGGAAATTCAGCGTCATTACACAGGAATATTCCATGCGGCAGGATATGAACATGGACGAGATCATGGAATATCAGGGGCGGCTGTATTTTATGCCGAAAAAAGAGATCCGCAGGCGGACGGAAGAACTGTTGGAATTTACAGGTCTGATTGATTTCAGGAAAAGGAGCGTGCGAAAGCTTTCGGGCGGAATGAAACGAAAGCTGATGGTCTGCCGCGCGCTGCTTACTGAACCGGAGATACTGCTTTTGGACGAGCCGACGGCAGGAATGGACCCGATCTCCAGACGGCAGATGTGGAATTTCCTACGACAGCTTAATGAGCGCGGACTGACGATCGTGCTGACGACGCATTATATTGAGGAAGCTCAGTCTCTTTGCGGCAGAGTTGCGCTGATGAATAAAGGAAAGCTTCAGGAAGTGAATACGCCGGAAGCATTTATACAGAAGCTGGGCGCTTATGCAGTCGATGAAATGAGCGCCGACGGCGTCAGCAGCCGGTACTTTTCGGACAGAGAAGAGGCGATCGCCTGTCTGTCTGCAATAAAAGGAAAAGCTGCGATGCGTGATACGACACTGGAGGATGTGTTTGTGGAGCGCGTAGGAAATCATTTGTTCGTAAAATAGCGCAGGATAAAAAGCAGGTTGGGAACAGCGTCATGAAAAGTGTGATGATATCAGGAAAGCAGTATCGCAAAGAACTGTATCAGGAAGCAGGAGTAAAATGCATATATGGGAATCATAACGATCTTATGGGAAAAATGGACAGAATTTAAGAGGGATTTTTACAAGATCACACTGGCTGCCATGGTAGCGCCGCTGATGTATCTGATCGTTTTTGGGATGGGGATACAGATTATGTCTCACGGCGAGCCG
>CATZPU010000012.1 GCA_958422845.1 uncultured Lachnospiraceae bacterium
GAAATCCATGGAAACCGGCACAGTAATCCTCTTTGCCAGCTCACACATAAAAAATACGCTGCCTTTTAATACGCAGATCAGATGTACCTCTTTCCCTGCATAATCGTCGCTGATCTTCTTTGCAACCTCGGCGATCCGCGCGTTTACCTCCTGCTCCTGCAAAAAAATTCTTACTTTTTCTTTCATCCGGCAATCTCCTCCAACTGTATTTTCAAAACTTTCTCCGTTTCGGGGCGCACCTTTGCAGCCTCGCTGATACGCGCCCCGACCACCCACAAAATATGCGGGCCGTCCGCCAGTAAAAGCTGCGCATCCCTGTCCTCCCTCGGAATCTTACAGTCGATAAAATAATCCTTAAGCTTTTTTCGGCCGCATTCTGCGCCCACGGTCAGATAATCGCCCGTCTGTCTCGTCCGAAGAACAACATTACTCTTTATTATATCATAAGAAAACCATTTCGTATACTTTTTTTCTTGCACCGCCTGCGCCATGATCTCTTCACAGTTCTCAAGAACTTCAGTGCGGATACGAAAACCGGCGGCAGTGATCCTGCCACAGACCGGAAGCGTTATCGGCTCTGCCTGCCGCAAAACGCCTTTTTTCTTTTGGGATGTCCGGCTAAATTTTACGATTCCGTCCTGCCGAACCGCCTTCACGCCGTACGGAAGATCAAGCCCTCTGCCGCAGTCCTTTTCGCAAAGCGCCCTCACCGCCTCTATATGAATGCTCCCAATATCCCTGCGGCTGCCGCAGCAGCGTTCAAGCGCAGCTTTGATAAGCTCTGCGCGTATCAGTTCCTCTTCCTCAAAAAACGGCGCAAGCAAAAGCTGCACCTCACATCCGTTTCCCGCAAGGCAGCGCTCCGACGCCTTATGGACCTGTCCCTTCACATATTCCTGTACCTGTCTAAGCTGTCCCGAAACGCCTGCGATATGCGCCGCCGCCTGCGGATTCAGCTCCTTTTCAAGCAGCGGAACGACAGACAGACGTATCTTGTTTCTCGTATATTCTGTCTCAAGATTCGTCGCATCTGTCCGCCACGAAAGTCCGGCATCACGCAGGATCTTCTCAATCTCTTCCCTGTCTGTAAATAAGAGCGGCCGGATAATATTGCCGCGCACCGGATGCATCCCGCACAGTCCGTCAAGTCCGCTGCCGCGCACCAGATTCCACAGCACTGTTTCCGCCTGATCCCCTCTGTTGTGCGCAACCGCGATCCGCACCGACTGCGTCTGCTGCCCACGTTCTGCAAAGCTCCGATATGGTTCCGTATGCTCCTGTCCGACAAGGTTTCGGTATGCTTCCTCCTGTGCCTGCTCTGCAAATATCCGGTATCGCTCCTCGCGCGCCGTCTCTTCCAACGACGTGCCGCGCTTTCGGGCAAGCTGCGGAACATCGATATGGCGGACGGAAAGCGGCACGGACAGACTCCTGCACAGCTCTTCTACAAATGCAGCATCCCCAAGGCTTTCCCCGCCGCGGATTCCATGCTCCACATGGACTGCGCCAAGCGTAAACGCCACCCGCCGCCGGTATTCGCACAATACAAGAAGCAGGCATACCGAATCCGCGCCGCCTGAAACTCCGGCGATGATATGCATCCCTTCTTCTATCATATGATATTTCTCTATGGTATCAAAAATATGCTGCATTCTGTCCTTTCCGCACACGGTACGTCTCCTCCTCCGTCCACGATCCTACGGCGCCGCTTTGCCCAAAGTTCTTTCGCATCACTTCGCCCACAGCTTTCCAACAAGGATCGTCATATCGTCGCGCGCCTGCAGTTTCTGCATCAGATAAACTTTTTCCATGAGCCTTCTCGCATATTCCTTGGCATTTCTCGACGCGCTCTTTCCGATCAGCTCGACCATCATCTGCTCCCGCCCCTCCTGCGGAAGAGCGTCGAGCACGCCGTCTGTCATCATGATAATGCTGCTGCCCGACTCAAGCTGCCTGTGAAGGCTCTCATAATCTGACTGCTGCATCACCCCCGTCGGAAAGGCATTTGAGGAGATCACCTCTATCTCATTTCCTCTGCACAAAAAAGTCGGCGCTGCGCCTGATTTTACAATATCACATTTTGCATTATACAAGTCAACCATACACAAGTCAATCGTCGAAAACATCTGCTCATAATTCTGCAAAAGCATACAGGAATTGATCATACGCACCGCCGTCTCCTGCGGAAATCCGGCGTCCAGAAACTGCTCCAGAAGCTCAATCACCTTTTCGCTCTCACGGCATGCGCCGACTCCGGAGCCCATACCGTCCGCAAGGCTCATGACTACCTTTCCGGTATCCTTTTGCAGAAAAGCAAAGTTATCGCCTGAGACCATCTCTCCCGCCCGCGTGATGCTTGCCGTCCCACAGAAGATCTGAAACTGTGTATCGGGCACAAAATGAAAATTCGCCGGTTCTGCCGTCACCGCAGCCTGACAGTTCCATGCCGGACGCATTTTCTGACCGCAGCACTCCGAGAGCATTCCGGCGATCGATTTTGCAGAGACACATGCCTGATCTACACAGCGCAGAAGCAGATATATCTCAGGCCGTTCCCCCTCGCCCTGAAATACGCGGACAGCCCCGATCTCGATCCCCAGAAAACGAAGCTCCTTTCTCATCTTCTGCCTGATCTTCTGCTCACGCTCCGGCATATCCTTAAAGCCCATGGCAGACCTGCGCAAAAGCTCCGCCGTCTGGAATATCTGCTCTCCGGCAGCCATCCGCTGCTCCATCATACGATTATTCCACATCAGATTAAGCCGTGCCTGTCCATAAGCGCCTAGCAATGTCTGTTTGACAGCCTCCGGACGGGCACATTGTTTTGCGAGATGCTCCGTCATGCCCGCCGAGACGCTCCCCTCACATTCCACTTCCAAAAGCAGCTCATACAGAAGGCGGCAGCTTCCAAAATAGTCCTTTTCCCAGCACAGTTTCTCCCTGCCGCAGCCTGCGCAGGCATGATCCTTTACCTCCGCAAAAAGCTCTTCCATCTGCGTATCTCCCAGACGCTCCTTCTGGCAGGGCATTTTCTGGAACAGCCGCGCAAGACCGTAAAACGCCTCCGCATAACGTTCCAACTGCTCCCTCTCCGGCAGCGAACAGAGACTCCCCTGCGCTGCGGTCTCTGCTTCTGCTCCTCTTCTTCCCAAATTCTGCCGAAACGGCAGCCATGCGCCTGTGCGCATCACAGCCGCCAATAATTCACCCATTACGATTCCTCCCCGTAGATATTCAAAGACTGATACCGGCATTCTCCTGCAAAAACCGGAACGCCCATATACAGGCTAACGTGAGTATATCGTATCTGTCCTGCATTTTTTGTCAAAAACGGGGAAGAAAATGAAAAGAAAAAAGGATACTGCTCTGCAATATCCTCAATTCTCTGCCTGAAATAATATCTCATCCTCAAAAACAAGTCCCAGCTTGTCTCTGGCTACATCTTCAATATATTTATCAGACTGTACGTATTCTTTCAGATTCTCGATCTCCTTGGAGCGCATCTCCTCATCCCTGATCTCCTGCTCCAGTTTTTCCTTCTGCTGCTCATAATTCGCATTCTGCGTACTAAGCTTCTGGCTCTGCATCAGCAGTCCGACCAGCAGCACCATAACGATTCCTGCGATCGCAACCATCCCCCTGCGGTTGCCCTTACTTGGACGTCTCCTTCTTCTTGCCACAGCGTTCTCCCCTTATCTTTTCATTCTTACGATCATTGTACCTTCTTTTTTTTCCAAATTCAATTGTTTTCTTCAAAAAGCGCCGTATTTTTCTGCATAATTTCGACGTATACAAAGACAGATGCCGAAATATGCGCCCCCAGAATAAAAACGCCGCCGAAAACAGCCTCTTTGCAAGAGTAAATACGCCTGCCGCCATTCTGATCACAAATACACTGACGGTAAAATGGTACAGCACCGCGCCGATCGCTATCCCCGCCGATACGTACGCCCGTATCACGCCGTCCGTATACCGGAAAGCAAAGCAAAATGTCAGAAAGCCCGCAGCGATCCAGAAAATAAAATCCTCCGCGGAAACGGCAGCCACGCCATGCGGTACAGCCCTTCGCAGTGCGCGGAACAGATCGTAAAAAAGCGTCAGCCCGATCCCATGCGCTACAGCCAGTAAAAATATAACCGTCTCCTGACGGATCACATCGCTCATCATTGGAACAGCCTCTTCATCATACTGCCTTTTTTTGCAGGGCTGCTGCCGGAATAGACCATGCTGTCGATCCTTCCCTCAAGCTCCACCTCGCCCCGCTCCAGCGTCAGCTTTCCGACATGCATCTCTTTTCCTTTCAGGATCAGACGCCCCTGCTCTGTTTCCAAAATGACGCAGCTCTCATCAAACGAAATTACATCCTTCACGCCTGATATACTTCCGCTCTTCCGATCTTTCCACGTTATACCGTGCGGTTTTATACTCTTTCTTTCTTCCATGACACATCCGCAGCCTCACATACGCCATTGCTCTATTGTATGCGCCGCCTGCGCGCGGCAGACCAGACTGCTTCTGATTTTTCTCATATATATTTGTACATTTCTGCGGCCGCTTCCTTTTTGACTGTTTCCTGCACAGACAAAACTTCTACCTTTACGGCCTTGCTGCCGAACTGTATCTCGATCTCATCGCCTTCTTTTACTGCCACAGAAGCCTTTGCAGGCTTTCCGTTCACAAACACTCTGCCCGCATCGCACGCTTCATTTGCAACCGTGCGGCGTTTGATCAGACGCGATACCTTTAAATATTTATCAAGACGCATATGCTCCTCCTTCCATAGCAAAAGAACTTCGGAGTCCCTGTACGAGATCCGAAGTCCTTACCTATTTCTTTGTTCTTACCATAAAACAATTAGTTCATCATGTCCTTCAGAGCTTTTCCGGCTTTGAACTTCGGAGACTTAGATGCCGGAATGTGCATAGCCTCTCCTGTCAGCGGATTTCTTCCGTCTCTTGCTGCACGCTCAGATACCTCAAATGTGCCAAAGCCTACAAGCTGTACCTTATCACCGTTCTTAAGCTGCTCTGCAACTACATCTGTAAAAGCCTTCAGCGCCTTCTCTGCATCTTTTTTAGACAGCTCTGTTTTCTCTGCAATAGCTGCGATTAACTCTGTTTTATTCATGGTAATTCCTCCTCTGATTTAATCTGCAGTATGTCTATCCTATCACTGCAATGCTGTTTTTCCTGAACCAAAAATCTCACTTTGGGCTCTTCTAATATTTATATAATGATACGGTACGTTTGTCAAGGTTTTCCTTGCAATATCGAAAGCATCGAAAAACAGGCTTTCCGCGCGGCTTTTACCCTTCCTGAAGATGGCGTATCGTCCATTTCGCAGCATCATGGAACGCCTCCTTGTACATCTGCTCCTGCTGCGGCGTGCGGTCTTTTTTCTCCTTTTTCTTGATCTCCTCCCAACGTCCGGGGACTTCTCCTGCCTGCACATCTTCTGTCTTTTTTTCAAAGACATGCGGGTGACGGCGGATCATCTTGCTGCTGATGCCCCTGATAACATCCTCCATACAAAATAATCCTTCCTCCTGCGCTATCTGCGACAGAAGAACGACCTGCAGCAGTACGTCTCCAAGCTCTTCGCAGAGATTGCCCGCATCCCCCGTTTTCTTCCATATCTCAATTCCGGCGAGCGCCTCCGTCATTTCATTTACCATACAGGGCTTCAGGCTCTCAAACGTCTGCGCCCTGTCCCACGGGCAGCCGTCCTCTGCGCGAAGCGCCGCTACGATCTGCCGGAAGTTCTCAAAGCTTCCTTCGTCCGTTGTTTTCTTCTTTTCTCCTGCCTTATCCATTACAATGCCCCTTTCCTGTGGCATAAACATACCTCCGGAGAGGTCTGCTTGACCTGACCGGAGGCAATTTTTATATTTTATGTGTTAGATTTTACAGCATCTCATTGATCATCGCAAGTACCTGCTCGCCGAGCGCTGCCGACTTCGCGTCAGCATCCTCAAGAGACGTACCCTTGATACCGTAGTAGAATTTTACTTTCGGCTCTGTACCGGACGGACGAACGCAAAGCCATGCATCGTCTGTCAGATCGTAATACAGTACGTTAGATGACGGAAGCCCTGTCGGTCTTACCTCTCCCGTCTTTACATCGCGGATCGTATCTGCCTTGTAGTCGCGCGCAGACAGCACAGTATAATCCCCGATCTGTGCAGGCGGATTCTTGCGCAAAGTCTCAAGGATCTCCTGAATCTTCTGCAGTCCTTCAATACCCTTTAATGTAATAGACTTAATGTCGTCTTTGTAGTATCCGTAACGCTCGTACAGCTCGATCATCGCATCCCACAGCGTCTTGCCCTGCGCCTTGTAGAAGGCTGCCGCCTCTGCAAGCGCCATCGTAGCCACGATTGCATCTTTATCCCTTGCATGTGTACCGATCAGACAGCCGTAGCTCTCCTCAAAGCCAAAGAGATATGTACCCTTGCCTGTATTCTCGAAGCCAAGGATCTGCTGTCCGATATACTTAAATCCTGTCAGCACCTCAATAAGCCCTGTGCCGTAATATTTCGCGATCGCATCTGCCATATTCGTCGTAACGATCGTCTTGATCAGAACGCCGTCCTCCGGCAGCCCTTTCACAGCCTTCGTCTGGCCGATCTCATAGTCTGCAAGGAGACAGCCCGACATATTTCCTGTAAGCGTATGATATTCGCCCGTCTTTGCATCTTTTACATAGACGCCGAGACGGTCTGCATCAGGATCCGTAGCCAGTACGAGGTCTGCATCTACCTCTTTTGCAAGCTTCAGGCCGAGCTCGAATGCCTCCGCAGCCTCCGGATTCGGATAGCTTACCGTCGGGAAATCGCCGTCCGGCAGCTCCTGCTCTTTTACTACGTAAACATTTTCAAAGCCGAGCTCAGAGAGCACGCGGCGCACCGGAATATTTCCTGTACCGTGAAGCGGAGTGTAAACGATCTTGAGATTTTTGCTCTCCTGTCTGATCGCTTCCGGATGAAGCACGAGACTCTTAAGCTGCGCGATAAACGCATCGTCAAGCTTCTCTCCGATCACCTCATAAAGTCCTGCCTCAACTGCCGCTTTCTTGTCCATCGTCTTAGCAGCCGTATAATCCGTGATCGCCTTTACCTCTGCCATAATGCCCGTATCGTGCGGCGGCGTGATCTGTGCGCCGTCCTCCCAGTATACTTTGTAGCCGTTGTATTCCGGCGGATTATGGCTCGCCGTGATATTGATACCTGCGATACAGCCAAGCTCGCGCACTGCAAAGGAAAGCTCCGGTGTCGGACGAAGTGACTCAAAGACGTACGCCTTGATGCCGTTCGCTGCCAGTGTCAGCGCTGCAAAATCTGCAAATTCCGGAGACATTCTTCTGGAATCGTAAGCGATAGCGACTCCTTTCGCCTCTTTGCCTGCCTTTATAATATAATTTGCAAGTCCCTGCGTCGCCTTCTGTACTACATACTGATTCATGCGGTTCGTACCTGCTCCGATAATTCCGCGCAGTCCTGCCGTACCGAACTCGAGCTCTGTATAAAAACGCTCTTTCACTTCATTCTCATCATCCGCGATCGCACGAAGCTCTGCCTTTGTCGCTTCGTCAAAATACGGATTTGAAAGCCACTCTTCATATGCCTGTCTGTAATTTTCCATTTTTCCCTCCTGTTTATACACAGAATAAGGCTGCCGCAAAATCCCGTCCGATCTCAGGCGTATCCCGCAGCCACCTCACACTGTCATTTTTTCATATGGTAATAATATCACAAATATTAATGAAATAAAACTATTTTTCTAGCATTTTCACAAAATTCTTTCTTTTTTCTTCCTGTCGGTTCAGATTTTCAAGCTTTTCCAAATACCGTCCCGATATCCACGCCTTGTTGCTTCCATAATAATGATTCGCAAGCTTTCGAAATTTTTCCGGATACATCATCCGTATGTACAAAAGCCTGCGCTCCTGCGCGCTGATCGGACGCTGCATGGTATACCGCTCCAGCATCCTCATGCCAAGCCTTTGGTTCCAGTCGTGCTTTTCCAGTATCTTTCTCATAAAACGGTACAGATCATTGATCTGATAATCAAATTTGCAGCTCTCAAAATTCGTTGTCGCAATATCGTAGCCGGACATGAGCACATGATGATGATTGTAGTCCCCGTGGCATACGCTTGTGATCTTCGTTTTGCCTGTACATTTTTCAGCCGCTTTTTTTCCTGACATATCCGTCTTTGCACCAAACGCCAAAGCAATGCCTCTTAGTTTTTGCTCCGCCTCCGATGCCTGCGCAAAGTATTGTTCAAAACAGCTAAGAAACAGCCGTTCAAAATCATGCCGCACAGTCCTTTTCCGCATAAAAGAACGGACTTTCTGCAATTCCGCATTCTGCGCTGCGATCTCCTGCACAAGCGGCTGTGCCGTAAAGCTTCTCGCAAACTCCTCCTCATCCGGAAGCTGCATCAGCTTATGCAGCCGCGCCAGATTGCCGACTGCGGCGAAGATCTCATTCTCATTCGATGTATCGCACTCACGCCCTACGTACCAGTCCTTCACCACATACCGGTTTCCCTCCCAGTCCTCGCAGATCAGCCCGCCCTCTTTATTCGGAAGGATCATGTCCACCTTGTCATATCCTCCCTCGCGTATCTGCTGCATGATACGGTTCTGGAACAGCGCCTTATTTTCAGAACCTGCATAATCGCACAGGATTTTAAGCCCCTGCGTCGTCTCACAGATGTAAGACCCCCGTCCGCGTCTCGTACTGATGATCTCAAGCTCGTACTGCTCAAGCACCTTCAAAGCCCTGTCATTCATATCGATCCCCCATTTCTTCGCCGCGCTTTGCTCCGGCGCCGCGTTCTCTCTATCTTATGAATGGGGGTTCTGAAATATACCCAGGGAATCTGCCCAAACGAAGCAGACTATGCCGCTTGCTCGTTTACCCGAAAATACAGCCGGACTGCAAAATAATATTTGCATACGGCGTATTCTCCCCTGTGCGGATTACCGCCCTGCATCCGCGCGTCTCTTCCTTAAGCTGTGTATGCGGTATAAACTGCAATTCCACATCTACGCCTTTTCCGAGCAGCAAAAGCTCTATGCGCTCCAAAAGCTCCGGATTATGCGTCCTGATCTCTTCTGCAAGTACGACAGCCTCCACTTCCATATCATCAAGCAGCGCCTCCAGCACACTCAGAAATGACGGTTCGCCAAAACGCAGCGCCAGATCGATACGCTCCGTCTCCTCCGGTATCGGAAGCCCGCAGTCAGCGACCGCGATCCTGTCTGTATGTCCCATATACGATAAAACTCTTGAAATATCTGAATTAAGAATCCCTTTTTTCTTCATGCTCTTCCTGCATCCTTTCCCTGCGGTCCTTTGACTGCCTGTTTATTTTTGAAGCGAGCACGCCCGCACCGAATCCGTTGTCAATATTCACGACGCTCACTCCGCTCGCACACGAATTGAGCATCGACAGAAGCGCCGCCGCCCCGCCGAAATTCGCCCCGTACCCGACGCTCGTCGGCACGCCGATGACCGGACAGGCGACAAGCCCGCCGACCACACTCACGATCGCGCCCTCCATTCCTGCAACTGCCACAACTACGTTTGCATCCTCAAGCACCGGAAGCCGTCCAAGCAGCCTGTGCAGCCCCGCAACCCCTACGTCATAGACGCGCTCTACGCGGTTGCCGTACAGCTCGGCGGTCACTGCCGCTTCCTCCGCTACCGGAAGATCGCTCGTCCCTGCTGCGAGCACAACGATCTTTCCGACCGCCTCTGCCTGTCGTCTGTTTACCACCGCGATCCGCGATACAGGATCGTAGTCGATCGCGATCTCCTGTGCCACACACTCCGCCTTCTGTGCGGAAAGCCTTGTCACCATGATATTCGCAACGCCCCGCTTCTCCATTGCAGAAGCGATACCGACGATCTGCTCTGCCGTCTTTCCCTCGCCGTAGATGACCTCCGGCATTCCCTGACGCAGCGCGCGGTGCATATCAATATCCGCATAATTTCCGACAAGCATCTCCGGCTGCAAATGAATATCAGACATTGCCTCCCGCGCCGTCATTTTTCCGTCCTCTATCTGTTTTAACAGTTGAAAAATTGCTTCCTGCTGCATATTCCGTCACCTCATCTTCCTATCTGTCACGCTCGGCTGCTCCTGACCGTCTGAGCTTTCTTTCCTATCTCCTCCGACTGCTTCTTCAGCCTGCGTTTTCTTCCCTAGCTCCTCCGACTGCTTCTTCAGCCTGCGTTTTCTTCCCTAGCTCCTCCGACTGCTCCTGCAAGCCTGCGCTTCTCTCAACACACTTTCTGAAAAGCGATACGCGGACTGCCGTCCTCCACATAGATGCGGCCGCACCGCTTGAATCCGTTCTTTTCCAGTACGTGCTGCATGACTTTGTTATCCTCGTGCGTATCCATCCGCAGATTGCCGCACTCGGCAAAGCCCCACTGCATACAAAACGAGCCTGCTCCCCTCACTCCCTCGCGCGAAGCGATCCTGTGGATCACACCGTACGGTCTGTCATCTATCCAGTCTCCGTCCTCTATCACGCTATACGTCGGATCAGCTCCGAATACATACATGAAGACTGCCGCGATCTGCCCGTTCTCTTCTGCAACGTAACTGATCTCTTTCTCGATGTCTGCGCGTATCAGCTCCTCCTCCGGATAATGATCTCCCCACTGGTGCGGATTGCCTGTGCGCGCCATAAAATCTCTCGCCTTTGCATATATATCCATAATCTCCGGTAAATCTTCCTTTTTTGCCCGTCTGATCTCCATCGTTCTCTCTCCTTTTCTATTTGTTTTCCCTACTTCACCACAGCGAATACGAAGCTTCCTCTGTATGAGTGCAGACTACTTTGTCCCACAGCTTTTCTTATGCCACATTATCACGCGGTTCGTACCGTGTCAAGCTACTCGTTACCGTTCACTTCATTCACATCCGCACCACAAAATTTTCATTTTATCCACAGCATCTTATGAAAACCCGTACATTATTCACTTTATCCACACTGCTGCAGCAATTCCCCGCGTTTGATTTTTATGAGTATCTGTGCTACAATTCACACAATTACAGGGGAAACGGGGTACGATTTTGAAGAAGAAAGAAACGGCGCTGATCGCCCTCCTCGGTGCAGCCGCCATCTTACTGTGGGGCGGTCTTGGCATACGCGAAAAAAATAAAGGTGAAATGATCCATATTACTGTAGATGGCAAGGAGTACGGTACATGGAGTTTATCGAAAAATGAAACAATAGAAATCGGAGAAACGAATGTATGTGAGATCAAAGACGGCAAGGTACGCATGATAAAAGCCGACTGTCCGGATCACCTGTGCATGAAGCAATCTCCTGTCGATAAAAACGGTGGAATGATCGTCTGTCTGCCGAACAAAGTTATTATAGAAAGAAAGGGGATTCCCGACAGCGCGCAGACATCCGGCGCCGCTGCGGTCAACTGAGTATGTATACAAAGGAAAAGCAAACCACTGCCTGCCGACAGGCAGCCTGGCTCGGTCTTTTCACCGCCCTCGCCTCGATACTCGGATACGTCGAAACGCTGCTGCCTGTTTTTTCCGGCATTCCCGGAATCAAATTAGGGCTTGCAAATCTTGCAGTGCTCTTTGTACTGATCCGTTACTCGTGGAAAAAAGCCGCGCTCGTATCTCTGGCACGCATTTTGATCATCGGTTTTATGTTCGGAAACGTGTTCAGCATTTTGTACAGCGCCGCCGGAGCCTGCTTAAGTCTCGCCGCGATGACGCTTATCCTCTCTAAAACCGATTTTTCGATCATCACAGTCAGTATCATCGGCGGAGTCGCTCATAATATCGGGCAGCTTCTGATCGCCATGCTGATCGTAGAGAGCACAAGTCTCGTTTATTATGCGCCCGCGCTTTTGATCGCAGGTATCGTGACAGGCGCTTTTGTCGGTGCGGTCACTGCACAGATCGTAAAACTTCCTTCCGATATGAACCTTCAATGAAAATATCCCTGATAATGCTCATGTGCGGTAAAGTAACACATAAGAATTTGATAGACAGTATCCCCTATTATTCCGTATCTGTTTTCAAAATTTAGAAAATCATAATCTCATATTGACTTTTTTCGATTTGAAGCATATACTTAAATCAAGAAATTTAGATTTGAGGTGGGAACATGACAAATATTTATGAAGAAAGAGCAAAAATCTTTAAGGCTTTAAGTGATGAGCGCAGGTTACGCATTTTAGAACTTTTGCAGAATGGCGAAAAGTGTACCTGCACTTTAACTGATGAAGTGAATATGCCTCAATCTTCCCTTTCCTATCACATGAAAATCCTCTGTGAAGCAGGTATTGTGACAGGTCGTGAGGACGGTAAATGGACACATTACCAAATCAGCAGGCAAGGCAGTGAAAAGGTACTGGCTTTATTGAAAGATACGCTTGCTATTAAGAAGCAGATATGAAATGTCATACGTGTTCAAATACCTGAAAGCCGTTCCAATATGGCAACGGGTTTTTTCAGGAACATCAAATCGAAATTTCTTGATTTATAAGAAAGAGAGGTTAGGATATGCAGGCACTAAAAAGTGTTTGGGATTTCTTTCAAAATGAAATCCTCGGGATGAAATGGCTAAACCAACTGATAGGAAATCTATTAGAAGCGTGTGGTCTGTCTACTGAAACCCGGTTAGGAGGAAGCGTTCAGTTTTTCATCTACGACACCATAAAAATTATGCTGTTGCTGGGCGTTTTAATTTTGATTATTTCGTATATTCAAAGCTATTTCCCACCGGAGAGAACCAAAAAGATACTAGGAAGATTTAGAGGAA
>CATZPU010000013.1 GCA_958422845.1 uncultured Lachnospiraceae bacterium
TATCATATGTTGGCAGCACAGTGGCAAAGTTACCTCCCGCCACCTCATTTGCTGCTCCGGCGAGCATACGCAAAGGCTCCGTGATCGTCCGTATCAGCAGGATCAGGATAAAAATATTGATGACTGCCACGATCACCATGATAACAGAGCTGATAAGCTCCATAAAATTCAGGGATTGAAGCAGTATCTCATAATTTCCGGAATTTGTCTGAAATCTCAGATTATTCAGATTATATACCGCATACTTGATATACTGATATTTGCGCGATTCCTCCTCAAACGCCGCCTTGTACCGCTCGACATTGCGTCCCCGCTTCGCCTGTATCGTCTCCTCCGCAAGCTCCAGATACGTCTCCGACATATTCCTGATATTTTTCTCAAGAATCTTCATGTCATGGTCGATGATACTGCCGTTTAGCTGTTCCATCATATCGCGGTACTCCTGCACATTGCGGTAATAATCCTCCAGAGAATCGCTGCTCTTCGTATTCAGATATTCCAGCACGTCCTCATGCGTCTCGTCAAGGCATTCCGTCAGCGCATTCAGACTGACATTCGTCTCATACACCCCGTCGAGCTTTTTCATCGAATGATTGATCTCACTGTACAAAAGAATATTGATCACAAACATCAAAATGGCAGTGAGCGCAAATGTCATGATCAGCTTTGTCTGGATCGACGCTCTCTGAAACAGCGTTTTTTTCTGATTCTGTTTTCCCATCTGCTCCCCTGCCCTTCTCTTTTTCTCTTATTTCTCAGCTCTCATCTTATTGTGCTCTTTACATCGCGCCACACCCTTACCTGCGTGAAGCGCCGCTAAATTTCTCCGCATTTTCCTGCGTGATGATTGCGAGGTCAACGCTGAAATAATTGCTCGCGTACCCCATACTGTGATACTCCTCAAGCGCCTCGATGCTGCTTCGCCCCACCTGCTGCGTATCAAGCGTAATTACCATCGGTACCGTCCCTTTGCGAACCGCATTAAGCATCGTCTCAGATTCATAAAATCCTATGATATCAATATCTCCGACCTGATTGTAATCAACCATCGCATGATACGCGCAGACACTGTCTGTCTCATTCATACATACAAGAATGTCCGGACGTTCCTGCGCATTGAACAGATCGCGTATCGCTTCCTCCGCTTCAAAGGTGCTGCCCGAACGAATCGTGACCGGTTCTATCTCGATACGCTCCTTCTGCTCCTTAGAAAGCCCCGACTGCACCGTCGACTTGAGCTCTTTAAAGATAAAATCCTTTCCACTGTCGTGCTCGCCAAGCAAAACAGTGATCCTTCGCGTATCTTCGCCAATGCACGCAAGCACCTGACGCCCGTAGATCGTTCCCATCTGATAGCCATTGATACCGACAAAACTCTTGCGGCTGCTTTCTATATCGTCGGCAAGCACCGTTACGACAGGAATACCCGCCTCGGACGCGGCATTGATCGCGTCCCGCACCCGCTGCGTACCGTCCGGCTTCACAATGATTCCGTCTGCTTTTGCCGCGATCGCGATATCAATATAATCTGCCGTCGTATACTCTTCCGTGGACCAGCCATCAAAAAGTTCCACGTATGCATCCGCCTCCGCCGCAGCTTCGCGTGCGCTGGCATATATGTCCTGCCACAGCGTCGCGGACGTCTCCTCAGGCAGCATAATGTAGTGACGGCTGTACTGTTTTGCCGTAAGGATCTCGCCCCATTCATTTTTTTCTACTGTTTTTATATAGAAGCGCCAGCCCAGTCCGATGACAGCCGTAATCAGGCACAGGCAGACCAGCGCTATATATATCATATATTTTTTCCGTATTTTTTTCATATGCTGCTGCGTACTGTTTTGCGCCGAGCCTGCCGCCTTCCGTAAGTTATCTTACGCTGAACTTATAGCTCGTCTGCGTATCGTACTTTTCTCCCGCTTTTAATACCGGACTTGGAAATGTCGGCTCATTTACCGCATTCGGGTAATACTGGGATTCCAGACAGAAGCCGTGGCGTTTTGTACATTTTACACCGTTCTTTCCGGTCTGGTCTGTAATAAAGTTGCCTGCATAGAACTGCATGCCGCAGCAGTCCGTGAAAGCTTCCAGAACGATACCGCTCTCCTTGCAGTATGCCTCCGCCATCTTTTTCTTCTCTCCCGCCTTATCAGAAAGAACAAAGTTGTGATCGTATCCGCCCACAAATACCATCTGTTCAAAGTCAGCATTTATGTCTCTTCCGATCGGCTTTGCCGTACGGAAATCCATCGGCGTTCCCTCTACGGCTGCGATCTCTCCTGTCGGGATCGCCTGTGAATCATGCACCGGAGTATAACTGTCCGCAAAGATGCAAAGCTCCTGTCCCTCTATGCTGCCGCTCTCATGTCCTGCCAGATTGAAATAGGAGTGATTCGTCAGATTTGCTACCGTGTCTGCGTCAGAGCTTCCTTCATAATGAAGTACGATCTCATTGTCATCTGTCAGCGTATATGTCACTGTCACATGGAAATTTCCCGGAAATCCCTGATCTCCATCCGGACTTTCAAGCGCAAACGTGATGCTGTTGTTCTCTTCATCCACTGTCTTAACGTCCCATTTGCGGTTATCATATCCGTCATTTCCGCTGTGCAGGTTGTTCTCATTGTCATTGATGTCCATCTGGCATTCCTTTTCACCGATCCTGAAACGTCCCTTGGCTATGCGGTTGCCGCTCCTGCCGATCACTGTACCGAAAAAGCACGTATTATCAATATAATCCTGCGGCTTCTCATAGCCGAGCACTACGTCGCGCAGCACGCCGTCCTTATCCGGCACGAGTACGCTCACAAGCGTTGCTCCAAGCTCTGTCAGTACCATCGTCATATTGTTTTTATTCGTAAAGGAATACAAGTTGTATTCTGTGCCGTCGTTTGTTTTGCCGTAAAACTTCTTTTCCATGAATGGAATCCTCTCTTTCATATAGTTTCTTGCAGCATGCCGGACGCCCTGCTGGGAATCGACTGCCACTGCAAACACGCTCCCGCTCCGGGCTGCGTACAGCTTTTCTGCTGTTTCAGTAAAGCAATGTACCTGACTTAAAAACGCGCAGCAGACACTCTTATAGTTAAAAGAGCTGTCGCAAAATAATTGTATTTTGCAACAGCCCTGCTTCATTTTAGCGAAACCTCAGCCGTTCGGTTGCGTCTCTTATGCGAACGGATTCTCTGTTCTGTACGGTACGCTTGCCGGATGATTGTAGCCGATCTCGTCCGGACATACGCCGATGAGCTTGAATACCTCAAACAGAGCTTTTCCAAAATGACCGAATGCAACTGCTCCGTGATGCGGATAATTGCCCTCGATCAGAACGTGACGGTAGAAACGTCCCATCTCCGGAATAGCAAATACGCCGATGCCGCCGAAGGACTGTGTAGCTACCGGAAGTACCTCGCCCTGTGCAACGTATGCACGCAGAATATTGTCTGCTGTGCTCTGCAGACGGAAGAACGTGATGTCGCCAGGGATAATATCTCCCTCAAGCGTTCCGTTCGTTACCTCTACCGGAAGGCTTCTTGCCATGATCTTCTGGTACTTCATGTTGAAGCTTGCCAGCTTGGAAGAACATGTATTTCCGCAGTGGAATCCCATGAATGTATCTTTGTGTGTATAGTTGAATTTGCCCTTAATGGACTCTTCATACATATCTGCCGGTACAGAGTTGTTGATGTCAAGCAATGTAACAGCGTCGTTGCTTACGCATGTTCCGATAAACTCGGACAGCGCTCCGTAGATATCTACCTCACAGGAAACCGGAATGCCTCTTCCTGTCAGACGGCTGTTTACGTAGCACGGTACAAATCCGAACTGTGTCTGGAATGCCGGCCAGCATTTTCCTGCGATCGCAACGTATTTTCTGTAGCCTCTGTGCTCCTCAATCCAGTCAAGCAGCGTCAGCTCATACTGAGCCAGTTTACTAAGAACCTCCGGCTTCTTGTTTCCTGCGCCGAGCTCTGCTTCCATATCCTTAACGACTTCCGGAATACGCGGATCGTCTGCATGCTTGTTGAATGCTTCAAACAGGTCAAGCTCTGAGTTTTCCTCGATCTCTACGCCAAGGTTGTAGAGCTGCTTGATCGGAGCGTTGCATGCAAGGAAGTTCAGCGGACGCGGACCGAAAGAGATGATCTTTAAGTTCTTAAGACCTACGACTGCACGTGCGATCGGTACGAACTCGTTGATCATATCTGCACACTCTTCTGCCGTACCTACCGGATACTCCGGAATGTACGCTCTGATATTGCGCAGTCTTAAGTTATAGCTTGCATTTAACATACCGCAGTAAGCGTCGCCTCTGCCGTCGCTTAAGTCGCACTGGCTCTCCTCTGCCGCTGCAACGAACATAGCCGGTCCGTCAAAATGCTTTGCGAGCAGTGTCTCGGAAATCTCCGGTCCGAAGTTTCCAAGATAAACCACAAGCGCCTCGCAGCCTGCTGCCTTTACGTCCTCAAGAGCCTGTACCATATGGATCTCACTCTCAACGATGCAGATCGGGCACTCATAAATATCCTCTGCGTCATATTTTGCCTTATAAGCCTCAACGAGAGCCTTTCTTCTGTTTACGGACAGTGATTCCGGAAAACAGTCACGGCTCACTGCAACAATACCAATTTTTACTTTCGGAATGTTGATCATTTCCTTCTCCTCCTGTTTACTTTTATTTCTTTGTACCGGCATTGCCGGTGATATGTTGTCCCGATCGTCTCGGGCAATATCCTGATTAAATTTTAGTTTTGCACGGCTCATTCCAAATGCTCTCTTTGCCCTGCGCCGTGCCACCTCGCATCCGCTTCGCTCCTGCTCGGTCGCGGGCATTCACCCTATAAAACTGCCTTCTGACACCTCCGTCTGCAAGCAGACGCGCTGTCATCCGGCGTTTTGCACGGCTCATTTTATACGAATGTTTTCACCGATAAGTCCCATCGGAGAACCCTCCGGCAGTCCGCCTTCCGGATGTCCGATCAGCCACTTATTTTTCGCTGTCAGATGCTTATCCTCACCGCCTGCATGCTTTTCATCAAGCGGAAGGTTCGTATCTTTCGGCAGTACGATCGCTACGCGGAAGCCTTCTTCGCTGCCATTGCACGGAGCGTAATGAAGCGTCGTCGCATACAGCTCCACCGCCGTTCCCTTCGGAAGCAGAAACGCCTCGACAAGCGAAGTATCGTATGTAAAATCCTCCGTCACATCCTGCTGTGCGCCGACGAGAAGAATCGCGTCTGTCGCCGCTACATTGATCTCCGATGAGCGGTGATACTCCAGTGCGTTTAACATATAGTTGTTTCCGTTACAGTATCCGATCTGAATCGGAAGCTCACCGTACGTCTTTGTCTTAAGCTCTTCAAATACCGGAAGCGACTCAAGCGCTTCTACGGACGGCTCATATACTACGTCGGACGGACACGGCGTCTTTGTCTTTAGCGCCTCCACCAGACCTGAAAAGTCTATTCCTTCTACGACGCGTCCATATCTTGCAAAAGCCGCATCTGTTACTTTCTTAATCTCCATCTGTATTCCCTCCTTTTTCATTTTCCCCTGTCGTTTTGCAGTATCTTTACCGGATCACATCAAACAGCTCCTTGCAGGTCGGATAGATCTGCTTGAACTGTGCATATCTTGCTTCGTATTTTTCAACAAGCTCCGGCTCCGGTTCTACTGTGTCAATGATCTTCACAAGCTTTGCCGCTGCCTCTTCTACCGATGCATATTCTCCGCAGGCTACTGCTGCGAGCATCGCTCCGCCGAGCGCCGGACCTTCCTCGCTTTCGATCACATCTACCTTGAGATCAAGAACGTTTGCGATGATCTTCTTCCACAGCGGGCTCTTTGCGCCGCCTCCGCAGATCTTTGTTCTTTCTATTTTAATACCGAGCGCCTTTGCTATTTCAAGTGAATCACGAAGCGCGAACGCTACGCCCTCAAGCACAGCCTGCGTCATGTCAGCTCTCGTTGTGTCCATCGTCATTCCGATAAACGTCGCACGCGCATTCGGATTATTGTGCGGCGAACGCTCTCCCATCAGATACGGCAGGAAATAAACGTGGTTGTCGCCAAGCTTTTCTATCGCTTTCTGCTCTGCGGCATAATCCTTTGTCCCGATGATCTCGTCCATCCACCACTTATTGCAGGACGCTGCGCTTAACATACAGCCCATCAGATGATAATGTCCGTCCGCGTGTGCGAAAGCATGAAGGGCATTAAATTTATCTACGCCGAACTTCTCAGAGGAAATAAAGATCGTACCGCTTGTGCCAAGTGAGATATTGCACATACCGTCGCCTACCGTGCCTGTGCCGACTGCCGCCGCCGCATTGTCGCCTGCTCCTGCTACGACCTTTACGCTCTGCGGGATACCAAGCTCCTGCGCGATCTCCGGCAGCACCGTGCCTACCGTCTCATAGCTCTCGTATACCTTTGCCATCTGATCTTCACGAATACCGCAGATCTTAAGCATCTCTTTCGACCAGCAGCGGTTCTTTACATCAAAAACGAGCATACCTGACGCATCGGATACGTCCGTGCAGTGTACTCCGCTTAAACGGTATGCTATGTAGTCCTTCGGAAGCATGATCTTCGCGATCTTCGCAAAATTCTCCGGCTCTTTATTCTTTACCCACAAAATCTTCGGCGCCGTAAAACCTGTAAAGGAAATATTCGCCGTATATTCGGAAAGCTTTTCTTTTCCGATCACATTGTTGAGATAATCGCACTCTTCGGATGTTCTTCCGTCATTCCAAAGAAGCGCCGGACGGATCACCTGATCGTCCTTATCAAGGATCACCAGTCCGTGCATCTGGCCGCCGAAACTAATGCCTGCCACCTGAGACTTATCGCAGTCTGCGAGCAGTTCCTTAAGACCTGCCATCGTCTGCTCATACCAGTCCTCCGGCTTCTGCTCAGACCATCCCGGATGCGGGAAATAAATCGGATATTCTTTTGAAACGATTTTTTCGATCTTACCTGCCCCGTCCATCAGCAGCAGCTTAACTGCCGAAGTACCGAGGTCTACACCTATATACAACATATCCTGCCCTCCTGTGTGTACTACTCCGCCTCTGTATCTGTCGCCGGCTGTACTGCCGGTCCTGTCATGACCTCAAGCGCCTGCGGAAGATTCTCCATCTCCACAAACGTATGCGTTCCGCCATTTTCTCCGTCCTGCGTCCATGCAACAGGCTCGTCCGAAGTGAACGTTAATCTTTTCGTTTTAAAACGGACAACATGCTTACTCCTCTCGTCCTGCATGATAAGAGCCCCTATGACCTCCTGCCAGTCCACGATATTCTGCGGCGTGCGCACAAGCATCACCTCAAACAGACCGTCATTAAGCTCTACATTCTTTCCGGTAAGCATCTTAAAGCCTCCGACCGAGTTTGAATTTGAAATCATGCCGTACATGAATTCTCCTTCATCACTAAACTCCTCGCTCTCGATCTTCATATGGTAGCTCTTCCATGAACCTACACGCTTCATGCCTTCGATCAGATAAGCCGTATGTCCGAGCACATTTTTAAGCTCCTGATTCGTCTGATAAGAGACATCTGTCAAAAATCCAAACGCTGCCACATAGACAAAATAATCATCATTGAACCTGCCGATATCGCATGCGAACGGCGTACCGCTTACGACCAGTTGAGCCGCCTGCTCCATCTGCTTCGGAATACCGAGGCTGCTGCCGAAATCATTCGTACTGCCCGCCGGAATATAGCCGATCGTCCGATGTACTCCGCTGTCCATCATGCCTGTCACGACCTCGTCAAGCGTCCCGTCTCCTCCGCTGCACACGACCATGTCGTACTGCGGCGCACGCTCCGCCACGGCGGTGCAGGCGTCTTTTCCCTGCCTCGTCGGATATACGGTCACCTCATAGTCCGCCGCTGAAAATGTCTCCAAAATAGCGGAAAGATGATTCTTGATCAATCCCTTTCCTGATCGCGGATTATACACAAATAACATTTTCTTCATAGTTAAAATCTCCTGTAATTTTACTACTTTTACAAATGGACCGCAAGCAAATTATTGCTATGCTGTATCAAATTTTAGCTCTCATTACCCGATAATTTTACATATTTTGCGATCGTACGTATACAGCCCGTTTATTTCCTCTTCCACATCTGATACCTGCGTATATACAGCTCCGCACAGCCCCTCCCTCTCAAGCTCGCGCAGTTTTTTCTGCTGCTGCCAGAACGCCTTCGTAAATGCAGCCGGCGTATCATAAGCGCGGTATCCGTAAACTTCTTTTGCGCACGTGTGCCCTTTGACCGGACACGTAAGTCCGCCATACTCTGAGATGACGAACGGTCTTTCTTCTGCCTTATTCTTCGGGACGCGCAGCGGACGGAAATAATTGTGTACGCTCCTTATGTCGCCGCCGCCCTGATCGAACCAGCCGCTTGCATGGTCAATAAATCTTGTCCTGTCGATACTGCGTATCTGCTCTGTAATGCGCAGCGCGTCAAACTGTCCCCAGCCCTCATTGAACGGCACCCACATCGCAATGCAGGGGCAATTGTAGAGCTGACGCACCATCTCCATGCACTCTTCTTCCCAACGCTTACGCTCTCTTGGGTCTGTGCGGCCAAAAAAGCGGTAATCATTGTCCCGTATCCGCTGCGTCACCGCCGGAACTGCCGTCGGAAGATAGCACAGCCTTTTCAGCTCCGGCTTTCCGCCGCCGTTTATCATATCCTGCCACACGATCATGCCGAGGCGGTCGCAGTGGTAATACCAGCGCATCGGCTCGATCTTGATGTGTTTGCGCATCGTATTAAAGCCAAGTTCCTTCATCTTTTCGATGTCGAATATCATCGCCTCATCCGACGGCGGCGTATACAGAGTCTCCGGCCAGTATCCCTGATCGAGCACGCCGTGAAAGAAGTACGGTTCGTTATTCAAAAGCAGACGCGGATTGCCGTACGCATCCTTTCCGACGGAAAATTTGCGCATCGCAAAATAGCTCTCCACACAGTCCTCGCCCGCCGTTATCACGAGCCTGTACAAAAACGGCTCCTCCGGACTCCACGGACATATCTCAGGAAGCGCGATCTGCACTGAGGCGACCGCCTGCTGCGTCTCATGACCGTTTACGAAGCAGTCGACCTTCTCTGCAAAACGGTGCGTCACGTACGTAAATTCCTCCGCCCCCACACGGTGCATATACGTGCTGTCACGCCCGCAGACTACTATCTGAAGCTCCTGTGCCTGTGTAAGCGACAGCTCAAGGCGCACCTCTCCCGTATCAAAAAGAGGCGTGATCTTCACATCTTCAATGAAATTTTCCGGCACTGCCTCCATCCACACGCTCTGCCATATGCCGCTCTGCGCCGTATAAAACATTCCCTTCGGAGAAAGCGTCTGTTTGCCGCAGCAGGCGCCGCCTGCATCTGTATCATCCTGCACGCGCACCCATATCGTATTTTTCCCTTCACGTACCAGATCGGTCACATCAAAGGAAAACGGCAGATAACCGTTTCGGTGGCTGCCAAGAAGCTTGCCGTTCCACCATACGATACAGCGCTCATCGACCGCTCCGAAATGCAGAAGAAGCCGCCTGCCCTCCGGCAGCCTCGGCAGCTCCACGCTTCGGAAATACCAGAGATACCCTCCCGGCTCAAGCCGTTTTCCAACGCCTGAACGCGACGTCTCAGGTGAAAACGGAACAAGTATCCTGCCGTCAAATCTCTCAGGTCTGACGCCCTTATCTGTAAAAGCATAATGCCAGTATCCATTCAGGCACAGCCAGTCTTCGCGTCTTAGCTGAGGACGGGGATACTGCGCAAGCGGTTTTTTATTTCCGTCCTGCTCACTCCAGATCGTAGACAGCTCAGTAAGCGTCCGCTCCTTTTCCCTTCCTGCACCCGCAGCCGACAGCGCGTCAAAAATACGCATACGAATCCCCCTCCCTGCTTCCTTTTATCAACCCATTTTTGTACTATTATAATCCTTTTTAGAAAATGAACCAAGCATATTTTTTCAGTTTATGCAATTTTCATATTCTGCGAACTGTTTTCATGTTGGAAAAACTTTCATTTTTTCATGCGGCAAAGCCTTTTCTGAATATAAAAACTCCCGTGAGACCTGTTACAGCCTTCACGGGAGCAATACGCCAATCTTCTCCTGCGCTTATTTTTCTTTTTTCTTTCCGCTCAGTGTGATCCAACCGATAAAAATGAGGAAAGCGACTGCCACGCACATCCAGCCGATCAGAAGCATTGGGTTGCCCTCTGCCGCAGCCTTCGGCGCAAACATATCCCAGTACCCCTTCAGGTAGATCACCACAATCAGGATCGGAATCACATACGTCACATAGCCTTTCACAAACAGCGGGAACTTTTTGCCGTTTCCGGTATTTGCTTCTTTGATGAAATTGTCCCATCCCCAGCCATTCTCACGCGTACAGAACATCAGATACACGAGAGAGCCGAGCGGAAGCAGATTGTTGGAAACAAGGAAATCCTCAAGATCCATGATACCGCTTCCCTTACCGAGCGGCTGGATACCGGAAAGTACGTTAAATCCGAGGATCGCCGGCATGGAAAGCAGGATGACCAGCACGATATTGACCGCGACCGCTTTTTTTCTCGAAACTCCGAACAGATCTATTGCAAAGGAAATAATATTTTCAAATACTGCAATGACTGTAGAGAGCGCCGCGAACGACAGGAACAGGAAAAACAGCGTTCCCCATATCCTTCCGCCTGCCATCTGGTTGAAGATCTGCGGCAGAGTGATAAAGATCAGCGACGGACCGGCGTTCGGCTCTACGCCGAAAGAAAAACATGCCGGAATAATGATCATACCCGCCATGAGCGCAACGAACGTATCGAGAATACCGATATTCATTGCCTCACCTGTCAGGGAACGATCTTTGTCAAGATAGCTACCGAAGATCGCCATTGCGCCGATACCGAGACTTAAAGTAAAGAATGCCTGCGACATCGCTCCGAATATAACGTTGCCGATGCCGACCTCTTTCATTTTCTGAAAATCCGGAATCAGATAAAACTTTACGCCCTCCATGGCTCCCGGCAGACGAACGGAATTCACTGCAAGCACAACGATCAGCGCAAGAAGCGCGATCATCATTACTTTTGTGATACGCTCTACACCTTTTTGCACTCCGAATGCACAGATACCAAACGACAGCAGCACAGCCACGACCATCCAGAAAGTCAGGATACCCGGAGATGCAAGCATACCGTTGAATTTATCTACGACAACCTGCGTGTCCATCGCTCCCTGACTGAATTCTCCCGTCAGACAGCGGTAGCAGTAATACATCATCCAGCCGGCTACCATGGTATAGAACATCATCAGCAGATAATTTCCCGCCATGCCGAACCAGCCGTAATGATGCCAGCGAGTCCCTTTTTTCTCCAGAACGCGGAATGAAGTGGCACAGCTCTTCTGGCTGCCGCGTCCTACCGCGAACTCGCTGACCATGATCGGCCAGCCCATCAGCACGAGAAATGCCAGATAAATGACGATAAAGGCAGCTCCTCCAAGCTGTCCTGCCATGTATGGAAATTTCCACACGTTTCCAATACCGATTGCGCAGCCCGCCGAGACAAGAATAAAGCCCAGCCGGCTGCCGAATTTTTCTCTTTCTTTCATTTTCTTATCTCCCAGTTATAAATTTTACATCTTGTCCAGTATAACTATTCTGCTGTGCAGTGTCAACGTCTGGGAGCATATTTTACTTTATTTCCATCAATCTTCCCACGGACGAATGCGGTAAGTCACGCCGAGCTCTTTGCAGATCGCCCTGCACTGCTCTTCCTCTTCCTTCGTAATCGTCGTGTCCACCGTTGTCATCACGACATGCGGAACGTACTTTCTGCTCTCTCTTGCAAACTCTAACATTGCATCAAAAGAACAGTCTCCGAATTTTGAACGGACGAGTTCATGATACT
>CATZPU010000014.1 GCA_958422845.1 uncultured Lachnospiraceae bacterium
GTGAGAACCGTGGTCAGATGCGTAAATGATCACTGTATCCTCGTAGATTCCTTTTTCTTTCAGCTTCGCTACGAGACGTCCGAGGTTCTCGTCGAGGCTTGCGCACTGTCCCAGATAATCCGGATATTCCTCTGCTGCATTTCCGCCAAGCGCCTTTAAATCCTCCGGCAGAATGAAATCTTTGTATTTTTCTTTCGATCCGTCCGGTCCTTCATAGTGCTTTCTGTCGTTCTGATGATGCGGCTCGATCTGTGAAACTGTCATGAAGAACGGTTTCTTTCCATCCCATACATCAAGGAACTCAAGCGCCATATCGTTGATACAGTCTGCACGATAACCCTTGAAATCGATACGGTTGTTGTTCTCGTCGAATACGTATCCGTCATATCCGTGAGAAGTAAACTCCAGAACGTCGGCAGCTCTCCAGTATCCTGTATAGCCTCCGCGAAGCTCTCTCGGAATTGCAGTGATCGTATGGTCGATCACCGGCGGCTTCTCCAGCTCGCCGTCGCTTGCCAGATGCCATTTTCCGATATAAGCCGTCTCATATCCGGCCTCTTCGATATAATTGCCGAGCGTCTTGATGCCCTGCGGGAGCATCACGTTGTTTCTGAAGCAGCCTGTCTCTGTCGGGTAACGGCCTGTCTGGAAAAGAGCACGGCACGGTCCGCACACCGGCTGCGGTGAAAATGCGTTTTCAAACTTTACGCCCTCTGATGCGAGCTTATCCAGATTCGGCGTAATGTCAAGCGGCTGTCCATAGCATCCGCAGGTGTCCCATCTCTGCTGATCACTAAAATAGAAAATAATGTTCTTTTTCATCAGGCTTTCTCCTTTTCCTTTTTACTTTCAATAATCTTACCGCGAACGATCGCGCCTACTGCAATGATGATCAGAGCAATGAAGATCCAGCAGTATACGCTGCTGAAGAATATCTTCGGATTTCCGTCTGAGATAAACAGAGCTCTTCTGAAGTTTGTCTCTGTCATCTTACCTAATACCATACCGAGAAGGATCGGTACTGCCGGCATATCAAACTTGCGCAGGATCCATGCGATCAGTGCAAAGATCAGAGTAACGCCTACGTCAAAGTAGTTCTTGTTTACGGAGTAAGCGCCTGCGAAACAGAAGATCACGATGATCGGTGTAAGGATCTCTTTCGGTATCAGTACGACCTTTGCAAAAAGCTTTGTCAAAAGTCTTCCCTGAAGCAGCATGAAAATATTTACGAGGATCAGTCCGAGCATGATCGCATACATGATGTCGCCGTCTGTCGTAAACAGGGACAGTCCCGGATTCAGACCGTTGATCATAAGAGCGGAAAGCATGATGGCTACCGTACCGTCTCCCGGAATACCGAGTGTCAGCAGCGGGATCAGCGTAGCTCCCGTTACCGCGTTGTTCGCAGACTCGGCAGCGGCGATACCCTCTACGGAACCGTGTCCGAACTCTTCTTTGTGCTTTGACATATTCTTTACTGTATTGTAGCTGAACCATGAAGCCTCGGACGCGCCGGTACCCGGAATGATACCTACGCATACGCCGATGATGGAGGAGATCAGGATCGGAAGGCGGATGCGTTTTCTCTCATCTGCCGTCAGAATGCCGTCGTCCTGCATTTTCTTCGTATCTACCTGTAAGGAAGCCTTCTTATCCTCTGCTCTTGACATGATCTCTACGAGAGCAAACAGACCGATCAGACAGATAGCAAGGTCAAGTCCGAGATACAGTCTCGGCACACCGAACGTAAAACGGTCATAGCTCGTCATCGGGTCAGAACCGATACAGGAGATCCACAGACCGATACATGCTGCCATGATTCCCTTGATCATACTCTTACCGGAAACGCCCGCGATGATCGTAAGACCAAACAGACATACCATGAAATACTCAGCCGTTCCGAGCTGGGAAGCGATCTGCGCTACCTGCGGCCCTAAGAACAGAAGCATGATTGCTGAGAAAACGCCGCCGAACGTAGATGCGTAAAGAGCGATCTTCAGCGCAACTTTTGTACGTCCCTGCTTTGAGAGCGGATGTCCGTCAAGCATTGTTGCAGCCGCATGCGGTGTTCCCGGAGTATTGATCAGGATCGCCGATACACTGCCGCCGTATCCGCCTGCGCAGTAAATACCAAGCAAAAACATCATACCCGGAATAGCGCTTAACTGATACGTAACAGGAAGAAACAAAATAACACAGAGGATAACGCTCAGACCCGGAATAGCCGCAAATACGGAACCGATGAAAACTCCGAGGTTGATCCATAAAATATTCTGCAGCGTAAATAAAAGTCCCGCTGCCGGACCGATAAACTGTAACATCGTCCTGTCCTCCTTTAAAAGTTAACCTTCAGAAGGTAACGGAATGCAGCCCAGATCACTACAGCCAGTCCAACCGTAATTGCGTAGTAGGACGGCTTTTTGCAGCGAAAGTACACGAGAAAGCCCAGACAGCAGAAAAGCGCGCCTGCGATGAACTGCTGCGTATACTTGCTGATCAGGAACGTTACCAACAGAATCCCGAAGATAATAAATGCTTTGATCTCCACCAGAAGATTGATCGTCTTTGTATTGAGCGGCTCTTTACGGATCATATGATATACTTCTTTAATGATCAGAAGCGCACATGCGATCATCAGCACCACCATCAGCATAGTAGGGAATACTCTTCCGTTTACCACATCCTTATCGGATACGGTTACCTGCGCCGGCATGACTGCCAGTATAAATATGCCAAATGCTAAAAACAGAATGCCTGCAACGAGATCAACCGGAACACGGACTTCTTTTTTCTCAAGCTTTTCCCCTGTCCGGTCAAACCAGGCATCCATACGTTCTATCCATGCCTTCATGGGATATACCTCCATTATGTACGAATTTCTGAAATACGATAGTCCCGAAAAAAAGGGATGTTGCAAAATATTGATTCCGGTGGATTTTCGGTGTGTTTTCCGCAGAAAACATCTTAGTTTTCGGAGGAAAATCACCCGAAAGGGTACCGCCGGATGTATTTTGCAACACCCCCTCTGTCTTAATCTATCAGCCGGCTACAATGTCCTTGTACTCTTCTACAAGTGACTTCACATTGTCAATGTGTGCCTGTACGTCTTCTTCAGACATCGGGTCAACTTCAAGAAGCATTGTATCCTGCAGCCATGTTGTTACCTCTTCATCTGCGAGAATATCATCGTAAAGAGTCTTAAGCTCAGTAACTACATCCTCTTCTGTGCCAGCCGGAGCCAGTACGAAGCAGCGGTTGCGGAAGTACGGATAACCATGCTCTCCAACGCCTTCAACGCCTGCGAACGGTCCGTTCTCCAGTGCCTTCTCATCGAATGCACATGCGATCGTTACGTCGCCCTGCTCAAATGTCTCAAGGATCTGTGACTGGTGGGAAACTGCGAATGCTGTCTCGCCCTTAGCAACTGCCTGAGCTGCCTCTGCTGCTGACTCGTACGGAACGAGCTTTAAGGACTCGCCTGCTCCCATGGAACCAAACAGGGAAGCTGCAAGGAATGCCTCAGAGCTTGTAGCGCCGTTTACTGCTACGCTGATCGTCTCGCCGGACTTCACATACTCTTCCAGAGCTGCAACGCTGTCGATCTCAAGAGAAGCTTCTGCTGAGAGTACGAATACAGATGAGTACAGGTTCTCTACAAACTCGAAATCCTCGTAATCAAACTGAAGCTTTGCCGGATCCAGAATGGAAGTGATGGAAAACAGTCCCTCACCTGCAAATACGAGAGCCGGATCTCCTGCTGCATGGCTTGCAACCCATGTATTTACTGTAGCTGCATCGCCCTTTACTGCCTCTGCTACGAGAATCAGATTATCTGAATACTCTGTAGACTTTGTAGCTGCCTGCTGGCTGACCATTGCCGCTACACCTGACGGAGCCCACGGACATGTAACTGTCCATGTATCAGCTGCCTGTGCAACTGTACCTCCCATCATTGCGATAGCCATTCCTGCTGCTACACCCATACCCAAAAAACGTTTTTTCATTTTTCTTCTCCCTTCTGATCTTGTGCTTTTTGTTGTTCGTTATGAACAATTCGTTATATGGTAGTTTCACTATAGCACACAGGAATCCCAAATACAATAAGTTTATGTTTTTTCGCAAAAAAGTTGTCTGGTTTTCGTTGTTTCGCCAGATAGTTGTTCTGTTTTGTCCGTTTTTTATGTAGTTTGTATAGATTTTCCATGGTATTTCTGGTAGGATAGTATTAAATTTAACAAGAGAGGTGATACATATGCCGCCATTTTCTGTATTGATGAAGCCCGCGTCCGGCGCCTGCAACATGCGCTGCGACTACTGCTTCTATATGGACGAGGCTGCCAAGCGCGAACAGCCTTCCTACGGCTTTATGAGCAATGATACGCTTAAAAACGTCATCCGAAAGACGATCCTGAATGCGGACGGCGCGATCCACTATATGTTTCAGGGCGGAGAGCCTACGCTTGCAGGTCTCCCCTTTTTCAAAGAAGCCCTGAAATACCAGCAGCATTATAATAAGAAAGGAATCGCCGTCTACAATGCGATCCAGACAAACGGATTCCTGCTCGATGAAGAGTGGTGCCGTTTTCTGCACGATCACCATTTTTTAGTCGGACTTTCTGTAGACGGAACAAAAGAGATCCACAATTCCCTGCGCCATGACAAAAGCGGAGGCGAGACCTTTTCAAAAATCCTGCGCGCAGCAGAGCTGATGGATCGCTTTGAGGTAGATTACAATATCCTGACGGTCGTTACTCCTGCCGTAGCAAAAGAGGCAAAAGCTGTGTACTCTTATTATAAGGAAAGAAACTGGCTGTACCAGCAGTACATCGCCTGTCTCGATCCGCTCGGAGAAGGACACGGAAAAACGCCGTTCGCACTGACGCCAAAACTTTACGGGCAGTTCCTCATCGATCTTTTCGAGCTGTGGTATCAGGACTGCAAAAAAGGGAAAGCGCCGTACATCCGGCAGTTCCAGAATTACGTCGCAGTGGCAGCCGGACATCTCGCCGCTTCCTGCGATCAGTGCGGCGTATGCAGCATCCAGTACGTCGTAGAAGCAAACGGAAACGTCTACCCGTGCGATTTTTATATGCTTGATGAATATCTTCTTGGGAATTTTAATGAAAACAGTTTCGCCCAGACGAACGAAAAAAGAAAAGAGATCGCATTTATCGAACGCTCCCGAAAGCTTCCGCCGCACTGCAGAAGCTGTGAGCACCACTGGATCTGCAAGGGCGGCTGTATGCGCAATCGGGATCACGTTCCCGAAACAGACGTATATGAAAATTATTTCTGTGAAAGCTACAGAATGTTTTTTGACGCATGCTTAGACAGGATCAAAGAACTGGCTCATTTATAATATCATAAACTCGTTTTCCTGCTCCAGATACCTGCACAGGATAAAGATAACGCACAAAAGCTCCGGCGAAAATTTTTCAGACGCCTCAATATCCCAGCCGCCGCAGACTCCTCTGTGAACGATCCGCACCGCTGCCGCACCCGATCTGTCTGTCAGCACATATTTACGGTCACTTGGCATCTTTAACGTATATGCATGTCCGTTATATACAAACCTCGCGTGATCGACTCTCGGCATCCGGCACACCGGCCATCCGTTTACATCAGGATCGCTTCCGGCGGCATATTCGGGATCTGCCTCGCCGCATTTTCGTCCATTGCAGTCCAGTATCACATATCTTTTTCGGCGGACATCTCCCGCCTCTTCTTTTGTTGTATTTCTTTCCTGTATATCAGTCCGAAAAGCTACGTTTCCGTCTGTCCGAAATATACATTTCTCCGGATCTGAAAATGTCCCTTCCAGATGCGCGACCATCGCTGCATCTTTATAAAGCGCACCAGACTTCATGATATATTTCACAATTACCCCTCCCTCAGAAAATCGAATATAAAACAACCCCTGCCGCTCCGGCGCCTGCCATTACGATGATAGGGTTTATTTTCAGTTTCCTCAAAAGAAAGAAACTTACTCCGAAGATCAAAACTGAAATATAATTGATCCCGCCAAGATCAGCCGGAAGCGACCGCTCCCCATAAAAGGACAAGATGATCAGCGACAACGCCGCAGATGCGATCGTTGCGACTACCGCCGGACGCAGTCCCTGAAGAATTCCCTGCACAACGGTAAGCCCCCTGTACCGATAGTAGATATATGCCAGTGTCATGACGATGATACACGAAGGCAGGACACAGCCAAATGTAGCTACGATCGCCCCCGGTATGCCTGCGATCTGAATCCCTACAAAGGTCGCCGAATTGATCGCGATCGGTCCCGGCGTCATCTCCGCTATCGTCATGACGTCCGCAAACTGATTCATCGTAAGCCACGAATGAATATCCACGACCTGTCTCTGGATCAGCGGCATTGCGGCATAGCCTCCGCCGATGCTGAACAGACCGATCTGGAAAAAGCTCAACAGCAGTTTTAAATAGATCATGCCTTTGCTACACTCCTCTCATGATGCAGCGTCTCCAACGCTCCAAGCACGCCGCACACTAAAATCACGATCATAATATTCACATCCAGAAAACGCACCGCCGCAAACGAAGCCAGCATGACCGCAACCGGCATCGCTTTCTTCTGACGGATGATATTTTTTCCCATCGTAAATACGACCTCGCAGACGACTGCCGCAACTCCGGCAAGCATACCCGTCATCACCATATTTACGATCGGGTTGTCACGAAATGCCTTGTAAAACAGGGAGATCACCGAAATAATGAGCAGCGGCGGCAGTACCGTTCCGATCACTGAAATGAGCGCTCCCGTGATCCCTGCAATGTGATAACCTACGAGGATAGACGCATTCACCGCGATCGCTCCCGGTGAGGACTGTGCGATCGCCGTCAGATCAAGCATCTCCTGTTCCTCTATCCAGTGAAGCTCCTGCACAAACTTTTTTCTCATCAGCGGTATTATGACAAAGCCGCCTCCGAATGTACATGCGCTTAATTGAAAAGTTGATGAAAATAATGTCCAGTATTTTTTATATCTCTGTGTCAATGTACTCCCTCCTTCCGTTCCGTATTATAGCACTTGATATTTAATATTAAAAATAATATAATTTAATAGAAACTATAAGTATTTCTATATAATAGGAGCACACATATGACGATCCGACACATGAAAATATTTCTGACGCTCTGTCAAAATCAATGCAACACGACAAAGACCGCCGCCGAGCTGCTGATGACGCAGCCTGCGGTCAGCCTTGCCGTCAAAGAGCTTGAGCAATATTACGGCGTCGTTTTATTTGACCGGATAGGCCGAAGGCTGAAGATCACGGAAGCGGGACGAAAGTTTCGGGAATACGCCGGACACATTATCACCTTATTCGACGATATGGAAAAAGGAATGCGGGACTGGGACTCGGCAGGACTGATCCGAATCGGAGCCAGTATTACGATCGGCTCACAGTTTCTGCCGAATTACGTAAAGACTTTTCAAAATTACTGTCCCGACACGGATGTTCGGGTGATCATTGAACCCTCCGACCGTTTAGAAGAAAAGATCGCAGAAAGCAAATTAGACTTTGCCCTTATAGAAGGAATTCCCCACGATCCGTTTCTGGTTCGTGAGGAATATATGGAAGACAGACTGATCGTTGTCTGCCCCGCAGACGGAAAATTCCGTCAGGGAGAGACAATCACTCTCGAAGAATTTAAAAAACAAAAATTTCTGCTGCGCGAGCGCGGCAGCGGAACGCGCGAGACCTTTGATCTCGTTATCCAAAAAGCCGGTTTCTCCGTCTCCCCGCTGTGGGAGGCTATGAGCACCACCGCGCTCGTCAATGCCGTCATCAACGGGCTGGGCATCGCCGTACTACCCTACCGCATGGTGCTGCCCACCATACAGCGCGGGCTTATCGTCAGCGTCAATGTAGAAGAGCTTGATTTCCGGCGCAAATTCAACATCATCTACCACAAAGAAAAATTTCTCACCTCATCCGCAAGAGCTTTCATCGAGATGTGCAGAAATTATGAACTGGATTATCCGACTCCGCATTACAACGGCTTATAAAGACTTATACGCCTGTAATAAACCATTCGATCGTCCTTACGATATCGTTGCGCCTGCTCATCAGACTTTTAATGTCATGGGCCGTTTTCACCTCGTCCGTGATGATCCCGTCTGCCTCGCTGTTTAAAAAGCGGTTGATCGAATTGACCGAATTGCAGGTCCACACGGCAACCTTTTTCCCTGCCTTGTGGACTCTGCGTATATTCTGCGCCGTTGCCGTCTCCTCCTCAAGGATCAGCATATCGCAGTTAAGCTCCTGCAGGTTTCCGAAAGAATAATAGCACAGGTACCCCGTCTCGGCGTCCGGATACTTCGTCTCAAAATAATCGATCTCCCGATAGTCGAGACAGATAAACGTACACTGATCGAGCATGTCATAAGCAGCCGCGACTGCATATACGTCATCTGCCATCTGCTCATCTGCGCTTTCCCCTTTCAGTTCTACGTACAGATGCACCTGATGTTCCCTTGCCGCCTCCATCATATCCTCCAGAGTCGCTACAGGCGCAGGCTCGCCGCCGATATCCGCCATACTCCGTATGGAAAGCTGCGATATTTCCTCCGCCGTCATCTCCATCGGCGTTTTATTCACGCCGCACAGCCTCTGGAACGTCTTATCATGATTGATGATATAACGACCGTCCGCAGTACGCTGCACATCTATTTCAGAAGCGTACGCCCCGTTCTTAGCGGCAGCGGCGATGGAACGCGCGCTGTTTTCTGCTTCCAGTACGCCTGCGCCCCTGTGCGCGATGATATGCGTGCGCGAACCGGCAGGAACGAGCTCGTCAAAATGGCGGGCGATTGGAATGCTGACGATAAACACCGACAGCACGCACACAAGCGCAAGAATACGAAAGCCTGTATGCAGTCTCGGCTTCGGATACAGGACTGCGCCCTCGTCTTCCTCCGTATAGCTCTCATAGAGAAGCGTCAGCTTCATAAACGTAAACGGCTGCAAAACGGCTCCATACGCGGAAGCCACAAGCAAAAAGAGCAGCGCGACCGCTACGCTTAAGTAACGGTAAAGCCCCTGATCCTTTACAAACGTCTCTACCGCCATGTAAGGAAAGATCAGAAACAGCAGCACGATGGCGGCTGTCAGCAAAAACACGACTGCGCCGAAGCAAAGCATCTTCCACAGAAAATCCTTCCAGTTTCTGCGAAACATCTCTTTTGATCGCTTCATCGCATCACCTATGCGGCGCCGCCCGATCAGCACAAAGTGAAACGTAAAAATATACCACAGCCCCACAATAAGCAGCGCAATCATCAGGGCGCTGTAGGCTAGGTGATACAAAAAATTGCTCCTGATCACAGACATAATAAAATCAGGAATATAAAAATCCTTCGTCAGCGATATTCCGACCGCCGCCCCTGTAAGCGGCGCGATAAAAGCGATATACAAAACGACAAGGACTGCGCGCGGCTTGCCAAAAAACTTCATTGCCCGAAAAGCCTCCAGCATGACCTCCGTCACTTTTACCTTTTTCTGATGAAGAATACTGCTGCTGATCACGATCATGGCATTCACATCAAAAAGCGTATAAAGAATCAGTATCGCCATTCCCACAAGCAAGAGGCACCACCCCTGCCATGTCCGCATCAGGTACGGAAGATCGCCGCTCGTAAAAGCCGGACGTTTGGCGATCCACAAAAGCGCGCCGCCTATCCTGCTCATTACCGCCACACAGACGTACAGCGCAAGTTTTGTGATCAGCTGATAACCGAGAATCCCCGGTATTGCCCCCAGATAGCCCCTGAGGGAGGGTAAGGGAGCAGATGTGTGATCTCTGTTCATATTTTGTTTCCTTTTCTCCGGTTTTTTATACCGGCATTAGGATACCATATTTTATATAATGGGTACATAGTGCATGTTTCACAATATCTCACGCATCGGTTTGTTTATTTTTCTCTTCTGCCATATAGAAAAAGGGCGCTGCCCCGACTTTTCGTCAGAAGCAGCGCCCCTTGGTCTTAAGACCTTATGTTACTTTTTCTTCCCATCAGCTTCTGCGTCTTCTGCGTGATGCTGCGCCTGCAAGAAGCACTCCTGCGGCTGCCGTCATCATAAGAATCCACTTTGCTATGTCTGTCTCATCTCCGGTCTTCGGAGCCTCTTTCTGTGCCTCAGTCTGTGCCTCGGTCTGAGGTTCTGTCTGAGGTTCTTCAATCGGCTCTGCCGGTTCTGCCGTGACGATCGCCGTATCGTCTGTACGGACTGCGTCGCCTGTCGGATCTTCTCCGACTACTGTTGCCGTATTGACGATCTCTCCTGCCCTGGCATCTTTTTCTGTTACCTCATATTCTGCCCTGAACTCCTTCGATGCGCCCGGAGCCAGTGACTTGATCGTCCACACGTCGTCTGTAAGCGGATCGCGTACTTCTACATCAGTAAGCGTTACATTACCGTTGTTTACCACGCGGATCGTATAAGGAACAACCTCGCCTACCTTGAACTCGTCCTTATCCGAATCTACTTTCTTTTCAAGCCAGAGACTTTCTTTCGGAGCCACGATCGGATCTTCTGTCTCACCCGGAACTACCGACGGCGTCGGCTGATCGGGATCAGGGGACTTCGACGCAGCGACTGCCACGTTCTTTACCGTACCCTTTAACGTATCTTCCTCTGTGACAACGTATTCTGCCGTAAATGTTTTGCTTTCACCCGGCTTTAACGCTTCGATCATCCAGATATCATCCGTAAGCTCATCCCTGACGACCACTTCTGTCTGTGTCAGATTTCCGTCGTTTTTCACCGTGATCTCATACGTGATCTTCTCACCCGGCGTATATGCCGCACCGTCTTTCGGTGTGCTCGTACTCTTCTTCGATACGGTAAGGTGTCCGTTCAGATCCTCAAACGTATCCGTCGTATCTGTCGCCGTGTGCGTGTGCTCGTCGATTATTGCAGTTACCGTATTTGTGAACTTCCCTGCGAGAAGATCTGCCTCTGTCACCGTATAAACGGCTGTCGTGCTCACCTCTTCGCCCGGTTTCACATCGGTAAATTTCGACTCGCCCGTGATCTTCACGCCCTGCTGCTCGATGATCGTGATGTCGCAAAGCTTATCATAGATATTCTTTACTCTGATCGTGAAGGTGATCTCATCTCCAAGACCGTACTTCTTTCCTTCATGCGTCTTCGTCATTATGTCGTCCGGATCTGCGCCTTCCGCTGTTACCGTAAGCGTACCCGGTCTGCAGATGATATTGTAATTCTCACTCAGCGTATTTTCCTTGAACGTATGCTTCGTGATCTCGGCTTTGCTGCTGCCTGCGTACGTCTGGCGGCCCTCGACCGTTACACTGTCCAGTCCTTCATCCGCTACGAAAGCTCCCGAAGTGATCTTGTATGTGCCGACCGTAAGCGGCGTTCCGTCATAGACTTTCTGCGCACTGTCCGCAGTAAGCTCTACATCGACCGGCTTCACTATCGCATCCACCTGCTTCGTCCATGTCTGCTTATTGCTTCCGCGTACGACCTCAACCATAA
>CATZPU010000015.1 GCA_958422845.1 uncultured Lachnospiraceae bacterium
AGAAAGTTCTGAAAAAAAGTGTTATACCATAATTGTAAATAAGTAAATAAAGAAAAGCTGTCTGGCACAGACTGTAACTGGGAAGATGCCAGATAGTTGCAGGAAAAAAATTCTGGAATGATTAAAATAAAACAGCGCAGACAAAGCGTGTCTGCAAAAGGAGGTATACATGAGATTAAAGGACAGAGTGGCAATTATCACAGGCGGAAGCCGCGGGATCGGTTTTGCGACGGCTGAGGCTTTTTTGAGAGAGGGCGCGAAGGTCATTGTAGCTGCGAGCCGGAAGGAAACGGCAGATCACGCGGTAGCTCAGTTGAAGGAGAAGTACCCTGATGCAGTTGTAGACGGGATCAGTCCAAATCTGGGAAATCTTGCAGAAGTAAGAGAAGCATTCCGACAGGTAAGTGAAAAGTACGGATGTATTGAGATTCTTGTAAACAATGCGGGAGTTTCGGAGAGTACGCCGTTTACGGAGTACACAGAGGAAGCGTTTGACAAGGTCATGGATCTGAATATCAAAGGCGTGTTCAACAGTACGAAAGCTGCTTCTGAGTGTATGATTGCAAAGGGCAGGGGCGTCATCTTAAGTACGTCTTCTATGGTAAGTATCTACGGTCAGCCAAGCGGTATTGCGTATCCGGCGTCAAAGTTTGCCGTGAACGGCTTTACGGTATCTCTTGCGCGTGAGCTTGGACCGAAGGGTATCCGTGTCAATGCAGTGGCGCCCGGTATTACTGAGACAGACATGATGAAGGCAGTACCGCAGGAAGTGCTCAAGCCGCTGATCGCTCAGATCCCACTGCGCCGTCTCGGACAGCCGGAGGATATTGCGAATGCATTCGTATTCCTTGCGTCAGATGAAGCGTCCTATATCACAGGCGTGATCCTGAGCGTGGACGGAATGGCGCGCACGTAAGAATTTAATGCCAGATTTCTGAATTATTAAATTTTGATAAATTTTTTCTTCCCTTTTAAAATAAACCGTGCTACAATAATCACGGAAAATAGTTTCTTAATAGCAGAGACAAATAATGACATGATAGAGGCGCAGGATTCATCAGTACCGAAAGCACACAGGCAGGACCGCCGCATTCGGGAAAGGGGAGACTGCCGAAGTATCTTCGATCCGGTCCGGAGGGCGTGGGTACTGGGATGCCGCAGAATATGCGGCATACTGTCACGAAATGTGGAGCGCTATCTGGCAGTCAGAGCTGACAAATGAATTCCTATGAATGTTTGTGAGAATTTGCACCGCAAATGCGTTCCCTTTCGGGAGTGTATCTGCGGTGTTTTCTTATGTCATGGAAAGACCTTGGCGTGCTGAGGCGCGAAAGGTTCTCCATGACATAAAAAAGGATGCGCACAGATGCAAGAAGTATGTAATCGCTTTGCGATATACATTCGGCGCGGCAAAAATGTGCGGAACACACTCTTGTTATCATGTCGAGGAGGGAAGGAGAAAAGATGATGTACCGTATGAAAAAAAGTAACTTATGGTTTGCAGCGGCGCTTATTCCGATTCTTGTACTGATGTTCGGTATGACGGCGTGCGCCGCCGAAGAGGGGGCAGAGTATGTTGCTCCGGTCTACGCGACGTTCTGGGCGCTGCTGCCTCCGGTCGTAGCGATCGGTCTGGCGCTTATTACAAAGGAGGTCTACAGCTCGCTGTTTCTCGGCGTGCTTGTCGGAAGCCTTTTGTATTCCGGATTCAATTTTGAGATGACAGTAACACATATATTTAAAGATGGATTTATCAGTGTTCTGTCTGATGAATATAATGTGGGAATCCTGATCTTCCTTGTGATCCTCGGAGCGATGGTGGCTCTGATGAACAAGGCGGGCGGTTCTGCTGCGTTCGGGCGTTTTGCTGCGAAGAGGATCAAAAACAGAGCGGGAGCGCAGCTTGCGACGATCGTGCTCGGTATTCTGATTTTTATTGATGATTATTTCAACTGTCTGACGGTCGGCAGCGTCATGCGCCCTGTGACAGATAAATTTAAGGTTTCGCGGGCGAAGCTGGCGTATCTGATCGATGCTACGGCGGCTCCTGTGTGCATTATCGCGCCGATCTCTTCGTGGGCTGCTGCCGTGACCGGATTTGTTGAGGGCGAAGATGGATTTTCTATCTTTATCCGGGCGATCCCGTACAACTTTTACGCGATTCTGACGATCGTTATGATGATCGCCATGGTCGTGATGCGCACGGAGTTCGGTTCGATGGGGACACATGAAAAAAATGCGTTAAAGGGCGATCTGTTTACGACGCAGGGGCGTCCGTACGGAGATGCGCAGGAAGAGGAAGCTAAGACGAAAGGAACGGTTGTAGACCTGCTGATCCCGATCATCACGCTGATCGTCTGTTGTGTGATCGGCATGATCTATACGGGTGGATTTTTCTCAGGGACTGATTTTGTGACAGCGTTCTCCAACAGTGACGCTTCTCTCGGACTGACGCTCGGAAGTTTCTTTGGTCTTGTCATTACGATCGTGCTTTACCAGATACGCCGCGTACTGAGTTTTCAGGAGTGTATGGAATGTATTCCTGAGGGCTTCAAGGCAATGGTTCCGGCTATTATGATCCTGACATTTGCATGGACGCTGAAGGCAATGACAGACAGCCTCGGCGCGGCAGATTATGTGGAAGCGCTCGTGGACGGAAGCGCAAAGAGCCTGATGAATATGCTTCCGTCGATCATTTTCCTGATCGGCTGTCTGCTCGCATTTGCGACGGGAACTTCATGGGGAACATTCGGAATTCTGATCCCCATCGTTGTAAAGGTGTTTGCAAATGATCCGCAGCTTATGATCATTTCGATCTCTGCCTGCATGGCGGGAGCTGTCTGCGGCGATCACTGCTCACCGATCTCCGATACGACGATCATGGCGTCTGCAGGCGCCCAGTGTGAGCATGTCAATCATGTGACAACACAGATTCCGTACGTTGTGCTTGTGGCGGCTGTTTCGTTTGTGACGTATATCGTAGCAGGATTTGTAAAGAGCGCGTGGATCGCGCTTCCGTTTGGAATCGTTTTGCTGCTCGCAGTCCTTTTTATCAAGCGTGCGGCCGGCAAGACTGTTTCAACAAAAGAAGAGTAAAAGCTGTTAAGAATCTGTGAACGGAGTGAACAGTAACGGTTTTACTGCGTATTTGCGCTGGGTATTGATTTCCCAGCGCTTTTTTAATAGAATAGAAGAAATATCAATATCTTACAGAAAGGCGTAGTACAGGCAGAAAAATGATTTTTGATACACATGCACATTACGATGATGAAGCGTTTGAAGAGGATCGGGAGGAGCTTCTTTCAGGGATGGAGCCTGCCGGAATAAAGGGAATTGTAAATGTCGGGGCGTCGCTTCGCGGCGTGCAGGCAAGTCAGGATCTGGCGGAGAAATATCCGTTTGTTTATGCTGCTGTCGGTGTGCATCCGGATGAAGTAGGCGCGCTCGACGAGCAGAGACTGCTCTGGATGTACGAGCTTTGCCGTAAGCCAAAGAGCGTTGCAGTCGGTGAGATCGGTCTTGACTATTACTGGGATAAGGAAGCGCATGAATTCCAGAAGCAGTGGTTCATCCGTCAGATACAGATGGCAAAGGACGTCGGTCTTCCGATCAATGTACACAGCAGGGAGGCGGCGCAGGATACATTTGATATTATAAAGAAATACCATGCAGGGACGACAGGCGGCGTCATTCACTGTTTTTCTTCCTCAGCCCAGCTTGCGATGGAATACGTGAAGCTCGGATATTATATCGGCGTCGGCGGCGTCGTGACGTTTAAGAATGCGCGCGTCTTAAAGGAAGTGGTACAGAGCGTGCCGCTTGAGCGTATCGTGATAGAGACGGATTGTCCGTATCTTGCTCCGGCTCCGAACCGCGGAAAGCGCAATTCCTCACTGTATCTGCCGCTTGTGATCGGGCAGATCGCCCAGCTTAAGGGGATAGAACCGCAGGAGGTCGAAGAAGCGACGTACGAAAATGCGCTGCGCGTATATCCAAAGGTGCAAAAACTGTAGGGAATCTGATTTTAAAGAGAAAGAGATTCTGAAGAGAATTAGAGTATAAAAGAGAGCTGGATTCAAAGGAGAGTTAGATTTTCAAAAGAATCCAATTGGAAACCGCGATCGGGGAGGCGGCAGACTGAGGCAGTATGGCACAGAGCAAAGACAGAAGAATGGAGATTATATGGAAAAGCTTTCAAATCCACAGAAAACAATAGAGATTATACAGAAATACGGTTTTGATTTTCAGAAAAAGTTCGGACAGAATTTTCTGATCGATCCGCGGGTGCTTGATAAGATCATTGCGGCGGCGGAGATTACGAAAGATGATTTTGTACTGGAGATCGGACCGGGAATCGGAACCATGACGCAGTATCTTGCTGAGGCGGCAAGAGAGGTGACGGCAGTAGAGATCGACCGGAATCTGATCCCGATCCTTTCCGAGACACTTTCAGAGTATGAGAATGTCACAGTGCTGAATCAGGATGTACTAAAGACGGACATTGCGGCGATCGCACAGGAGAGAAATGCGGGGCGTCCGATCAAGGTAGTGGCGAATCTGCCGTATTATATCACGACGCCGATCATTATGGGACTTTTTGAAAGCCGTGTGCCGATCGACAGTATTACGGTCATGGTGCAAAAAGAAGTCGCGCAGAGGATGCAGGCACAGCCGGGTACGAAGGATTACGGCGCGCTGTCATTGGCAGTGCAGTATTATGCCGAGCCGTATATTGCGGCGAACGTTCCGCCGAACTGCTTTATCCCGCGTCCGAATGTCGGCAGTGCGGTGATCAGACTTAAGAAATATGAGAATCCGCCGGTAAAGGTGCAGGACGAGGCGCTTTTGTTCCGTCTGATCCGTGCGTCGTTCAATCAGAGACGCAAGACGCTTGTGAACGGGTTGAAAAACTGTGCGGAGCTTCCGTTTTCAAAGGAGCAGATACTTGCGGCATTTGAAGCGACGGGGCTTGCTGAAAATATCAGAGGAGAGGCGCTGACGCTTGCGCAGTTTGCACAGCTTTCAGATGCGTTTTCACAGATGAAGTGAGACGGATACCTGAAGCGGTAAGGGCAGGTCAGACGTCCTGCTGGACTATTTGAAATGATATAGCGCAGATAAGAGTCGGATAAAAGGTAGGGGGTGTTTGTATGATAAGAGAGGAACATTTTTATTTTGCGTCCAGTGAGGGAACGGCAAAATGTCACGGGGTAAGGTGGATTCCGGAAGGACAGATCAAGGCTGTCGTACAGCTTGTGCATGGTATGGCAGAGTACATTGAACGATATCGGGAGTTCGCGCAGTATCTTGCCTGCCGCGGTATCCTTGTTACGGGGCACGATCATCTGGGGCACGGTCAGACGGTGAATGATCCTGCGGATTACGGGTATTTTGCCGAAGAGGACGGGAATCTCTGCATGATTGAGGATATTCATCATTTGCTGAAGTTTACGAAACAGAAATACGGCGTAAGGGAGGACGGGACGGGCAGTGTGCCGTACATCCTGTTCGGACACAGCATGGGTTCTTTTTTGACGAGACAGTATCTGTGCGTAAAAGGGAGCGAGCTTGACGGCGCCATAATATGCGGAACGGGCGATTATCCGTATGCGGTAGCGCGGCTTGCCATGGCTCTTGCAAAGGCAGGGGCAGTGCTGCATGGGTGGAGATACAGAAGTAAGCTGCTTGAGTGGATCGTTGCAGGAAACAGCAATGCAAAATTTGCCCCGAACCGAACGAGCGCAGACTGGCTTAGCCGCGACGAAAAGGCGGTGGACGCGTACATCAGCGACAGCCGCTGCGGATTTGCTTTTACGGCAAATGCTTACTACAATATGTTTCTTGGTATCTCGAAGATCGGACAGAGAGCGTATCTTGAGCGGATGCCGAAGGATATTCCGGTTTTCTTTATTGCGGGAGATCACGATCCGGTCGGAAATTTCGGAAAAGGCGTGAAGCGCGTCGCCAAGCAGTTTGAAAAGCTTGGAGTAGAGGATGTGGAGTGCCGTCTGTATGAGGACGATCGCCACGAGATATTAAATGAGCTGGATAAGGAACAGGTGTATGCAGATGTGTACGACTGGCTGGTGAGGAAGAAGCTCACGGAAACAGAGCAGCGTTGAAATTTTGCACAGATACCGTATAAGGACGGGAGATAATGCGCAAGATAATACGCAAGTTAAAACGAGAAATAATGTGTAGGATAATGTGCAAGTTGATGGAGGCGTTGCAAAATACCGATTCCGGTGGATTTTGCAACATCTCCATTCTTTTTTTATTTTATAGCGTCTATGGTCAGCAGAGATGTTTTTTCATAATTATTCTTCATATCAAAGGAAATGAAAAATGTATTTCCGGCAAGGTAAAATGTATCGTTAATATACAGTCCGCGCATCGTGTCATACTCTGCCTGATTGATGAGCATATCGGAGTAAAAGTCGTATGCAAGCTCATTTGTGAAACCGTTTGTCTCATCGTAGGAGAAAACGAGATAGCGGTTGTCACAGTAGAATCCGATCACATTTTTCACAGGATCAGCGAGAATGGACTTGTAATCTTCGACAGCGGGGCACCATGTGATGCCTGAGAGCACCATGCGGTGTACTTCCTTTACGTCGGTCGGATCGGAAATATCGAACATGGACAGCTTAAGTCCTTCTACCGTTCCTGTTTTTTCATCTGCTTCATACCCAATGCCGAGCAGCAGGTCTTCTCCGTAAAAATGAAGATAGGAGGAAAAACCACTGACCTTTAATTCTCCGAGAATTTCAGGATTTTGCGGATCGGACAGATCGACGGAGAAAAGCGGATCAGTCTGTTCAAAGGTGACGAAATATCCGGTATCGCCGAAGAATCTGGCAGAGCGGATCGTTTCGCCTTCTGCGAGATTTTCTATAGCGCCTGTCTGCTGCATATTCTCATCGAGAATATACAAAGCGTTGTGTTCCTCAAAATTCTGTTCGTACGTTTGTCCGGTAAACGTACCGACGGCGTCGCGTATGGCGTTAAATTCATCTCCTGTGTAGGTCGATACGACGCGCAGTTTTCCGTCGTACTCATTCATGGAGAAGGAGTTATTCAGATAGCCCCTGACCGAGCCTGCCGCCACTCCTGTGATGCTGCCGTTTTCATAATGGAACTTCGTGATCTCCGTCATGGTGACGGCAGAATCGTACCGCTCATTGGCAATATAGATATTCTGTTCGCTTACATAATAATGGCTTGCGCCCGAAACGAGTACCTTACTGTCGTAAATCTGATCAGGAGCATCTGTCTTGATCGACGAGATAACAAGATAGGTGCTGCTTTCCAGTGATTCCGGCAGATATACATCTCCTGCGGAGATCTCCGTATCGTTGACGCGCGGCATAATCACACTGTCGTCAAAGTTGTCGCGGATGTCCGGCGAATAACTCGTAAAGAGGTAAATATATCCGTCATTTTTGCGGGAAGTCTCGTAAGAACCCTCCTGTGAAACGCTTCCTGTCAGTACAGGCGCGCTGCGGTCGGAAATATCGTACGTCAGCAGCGTTGTCTGGCGTTTTGTATTCGTGTAATACGTATCCTCCTCGTTCGTAAGACGGGTGATCGCTCCGCTTACGATAATGTGCAGCGTATCTCCCTCAAGGTACATCTCGTGTACGTAACCGTTGCTGCCGACGTCAAGCTTTGTCACGGAAAGCAGGGAAGATTTGTCCTTGTCGGCTTTGACGATCGCAAAGGAGAGATCCTGACGGAGAATATAGACAAACTGACCGTCTGTTTTGACGATATCGCCCTCGTCGACACCAAGCTCCTGCAGGTTTGTTTTGGAAAAATCCGTGCCTGCAGCTTTTTCAGGTGAAGAATAGAGGCTTTCTTCTGCGTACAAGGAAATATTGGCTGTATCAGAAGCGTCTGAATCTGCCGCTCCTTCCGGTACTGCCAGATCGGTATGCGCGATAGAAGAAAGTCCGGCGCTTTCTGCGTCATAACTGTTGGCAGAACCGGTATAGAAGCGGTCGTAAAGAGCCTGATAAAGAGCCTTGGGACTTTCGGCATATGTGAAAGCGTCAGACGCCTGAGCCTCTGCGTTATCATTTGTATCAGCGGCGGGAATTTCTGTTTCTTTTTGGAGAGTTCTTGTGGACATGTTTTCTGTTACAGACTGTATATCCTGCAATTCCTCCGCCTGCTGATATTTTTTGAGCTGCTGTGACTGCAAAAGGACTGTAAAGGCAAGGACGAATACAGCGGCAGCGCTTCCGAAACGCAGAAAACGGCTGCGCAGCCGTCTGCGCCGGATTCCTTCGTCGATAGGGACAGTCTTTTTTGAAGGAATATCTGCGGTATCGTCCGCAGGATTATTTTCGGATGATGACGCATATTTTTCGCGCAGCATTTTTTCAACTGCGTCAGGATGCAGGCTGTCCGGAATGGGAGCTGCATCGGCGTCGTCTTTTAATTTCTGTAAAAGGTCTTTTTCGTTCATATGGTTCTCCTTTTTTACGAAAGCATCTGCTCCAGTTTTTTGAGCGCCCGACTTTGTCTGGAGCGGACGGTGTTCGGGTTCATATCGAGCTGTTTGCCTATTTCCTGACTGGAGTATCCTGCGAAAAGGTTCAGTGCAAGGATCAGGCGGTCGTCTTCGGGAAGAGCGGCAAATGCGCGGCGCACATCTGTCTGCACGGATAGATCGCCTTCTGCTTTGTGTGCGGACGCAGCCTGCGTCTCGGTCATCGTATCAAGATCGACGGGAGAATCGATGTAGTCGCGGATACGGCGGCGGCATTTGTTGCTGAGAATGCGAAATATCCATGAATGAAACGCGCCGTCCTCGCGAAGCGAGCGTATTTGCGCAAAGGCGTCAAGTACCGTCTCGCTTACGACATCTTCTGCATCCTGCGGATGCTGCAGGGTATAAAGCGCAAACCGGTACAAGTCTTTATAAACAGACCGGTAGAGAAGTGCAAAGGCGTGTACGTCCCCTGCTTTTGCCTGTCGGATCAATTCTTGTGTTGGATTCATATATGCCTCCTTTCATAATAACAAGTGTAAAAAAATCCCCGTATTGTTGCGGGGATTTTAAAAAAATTTGTAATTTGGTTTTTTGAAGGTTTGTTTCTATTATAATTGAATCTTATTATCCGTTTTTTCGATAAAGCCCTCGCCAAGCACCTGACTTGTATTCGTCATCATGATAAATGCATGCTCGTCGATCTCATGAACTGTCTGAATTACCATATGAGACTGTACGTCGGAGCAGGCGCACAGAAGTACGTCACGGTCCTGCTTCGTATAAGTGCCCATGGCGCGGATCGAGGTCGAACCGCGGCCTGTGATCTCACCGATCCGGTCGGCGATCGCCTGTCCCTTGTCGGTAATGATGATCGCGAGCGCGCCGGAAGCCATACCGAACATGATCTTGTCGATCGTCATCGAGGTGATAAACGTCGTCAGCAGACCGTAGAGGATCGCGTCTACATTGCGGAAAACGGGACCGCCGAGCGCAATGATAAACAGGTCGATCGCCATCGTTACCATACCGATCGACAGATGCGGGCGAAGCACCTTGATCGTTATCGTCAGAAAGTCTGTACCGCCCGACGAGGTGCCGCGGGAGTAGAAGATCGCAAGCGCCGCGCCGATAAAGAAGCCGGAATACAGTGCCGCCATAAACGGCGAGCCTGTATACGTCGGCGTAAACGGAAATACAATATCAAGAAAGAACGTGCAGAAAAGCATCGTGCGCAGCGATTTTAGCATAAAGCTTCTGCCGACGATCTTGTAGCTGAGCAGGATCAGCGGAATATTGAGCACGAGGGACATCGTACCGATCGGAAGTCCCCACAGATGGTTCATAATAAGCGCAAGACCGGAAATACCGCCCGGCGCAAAGTTTGCAGTCTTGGCAAACGTGTAGATGCCGACCGCGTACAAAATACTGCCCGCAATATCACAGAGGATATCGAGCAGGAAATCTTTTCGTTTTTTATTATTTGCAAGAGAAGCTGGCATAAGAGGACCTCCACATCATAAGAAAGAAGCTGCTTTTCGATACGATTGCCGCTGTAAAATCGAAGTATACCAATTATAGCACATAATATACGCAGAAGCAATTTCAGAGGAGCATACCTTACGACAAAAACATGAGTAAATAAATTGTGAACATTTTTTTGATAAACTAAAGAAAAGAGGGTGTTTTGTGTAGGAATTATTAGAAAAGATGGAATATATCGAAGATACTCGCCAACAAAACAAAGTCCGTCGTGCTTTAAAAGATATTTTGGTCATTGTATTGTTTATAACACTTGCCAATGCAGACGATTGGGGGGAATGGAAGAAACGGGTAGGAACTGTTAAACAGAAATGAAGGGCAACTGGTGAGAAAAATCCTCTGTATTGAAAGGAGAACTCTGTGTTCCAATAAAAAACGAGGAAAGGTCATCTCATACGGTAATACAGTGGAGGCTATCATCGAAGAGAATAGTCGAAGTCGAATCGACTTGCTGATGACCTGTTAAAAGGGCGGAAAAGCTGATTTTACAGGATATAGAAGATAGAGATTGGATTTTCATATAGCCAGATATAATAACGGATTGGTTATGTAAAACATATAGATAATGGTAGTTTTGTTCTAATATATAAAGTGATAAAATAAAATAAATTAAAAAAGTGAGAATTTAACATGAAATTAAAAAATTATAACAATATTAACGATCAAATTACAGTAAATATAAGAAAAATTATTATTGATACAGATATAGCGAACGAAATAGACGATATTTTCGCACTTTGCTATTTATTGGGATCTTTGGAGAATGTGGAACTGGAGGCAATTACTCTTGCACCTTTTTCGAATAGTCCTTATACAAAAACGACTTTGTTGGAGGAAGGAATTGAACTGAGTTTCCATCTCGCCGAAAAAGTATTGGAGCTGGCTGGAAAAACTGAGTATAAAAGTTTGATACAGCGCGGTGCCGTGCAGTATTTCAAAGACGGTAGGAGTTTCAATGATGCAGTGGAGAAGATAATTGAGATTAGTCTAAAAAACGAGAGAACAACGATTCTTGCCATTGGGGCGATTACCAATGTTGCCCTTGCTATCTCTCAGGAACCCAGAATCAAAGATCGTATTGAGGTAATCTGGCTGGGAGGAAACAGTATCATGCATACCGAAAATACGGAATATAATTTTATTCAGGACATTGAAGCAGTGCGCGCAGTGTATG
>CATZPU010000016.1 GCA_958422845.1 uncultured Lachnospiraceae bacterium
AAAATATATGGTACAGCGAGGCTTGATCGTTGACAGATACAAAAAGCATCAGTATAATTGGGGAAAATATTTTATATAGGAACAGGAAGTAAGTGTACGCAGTAGGAGGTATGGAGATGGGAAAGATATATCAGAGCGCTTTGGAGCTTATCGGTCATACGCCGCTTCTTGAGGCGGGAAATCTGGAGAAGGAGCTTGCCCTTGATGCGAGGATTCTCGTGAAGCTTGAATGCTTCAATCCGGCGGGAAGCGTAAAGGACCGCGCGGCGCTTTCTATGATCGAGGAGGCGGAGAAAAGCGGAAGGTTAAAGTCAGGCGCAGTCATCATCGAGCCGACCTCCGGCAATACGGGAATCGGTCTTGCATCGATCGCAGCGGTCCGCGGCTACCGTGTGATCCTTACGATGCCGGAGACGATGAGTGTGGAACGCAGGAATATACTAAAAGCGTACGGAGCGGAGATCGTGCTGACGAAGGGAAGCGAGGGCATGGCGGGAGCGATCGCAAAAGCAGAAGCTCTTGTAAAAGAAATTCCGGGAAGTATCCTTGCGGGACAGTTTGAGAATCCGGCGAATCCCAAGGCGCACAGACAGACGACAGGACCTGAGATATGGGAGGATACGCAGGGAAATATCGACATTTTTGTTGCCGGAGTCGGTACAGGCGGTACGCTTACGGGAGTGGGCGGTTATCTGAAGGAAAAGGATCGCAGGATACGTGTGGTGGCGGTAGAACCGTCGGACTCGCCGCTGCTCTCGGAGGGAAGGAGCGGCTCTCACGGTATTCAGGGAATCGGGGCAAACTTCGTTCCAGAGGTACTTGACCGTTCTGTATATGATGAAATTATCACGGTAGAGACGGAAGATGCGTATGCGGCAGGAAAACTGTTTGCAAAAAAAGAAGGAATCCTGATCGGTATCTCATCAGGCGCAGCTCTTCATGCAGCAGTTGCGCTTGCGAAACGTGCGGAAAATAAGGGAAAGACGATTGTTGCGCTTTTGCCGGACGGAGGCGACCGTTATTTTTCAACGCCGCTGTTTACCTCATAAATGAAAATTTTATAGTATAGGAAAGTGACAGCACAAAAAGCGGGGTGTATTTTGCAACACCCCGTCTGCGGAAACCTTTGAAGCAGAAAAAGTTTATGTAGAAGACTCCGGACGCGGAGTTCGTTCAGAGCGCGCCTTGATCGACGTCGCGTATTCTGACGGCGTCATGCCGGAGATCTTTTTGAATTGTCTTGAAAAATAGTGAATAGAGGAATAGCCGAGAAAATCAGAGATCTGCGTAAAATTCATCTGGTTTTCACGGATGAGCTGCTTTGCAAATTCTATTTTCATGCGTGAAAAAAATTCGATCACGCCGCACTGGTGCTGCTCGCGGAACATTTTCTGGAGCTGGGAGCGTCCGATCAGGTTGTCATGGCAGATCTCTTCGATCGAGACGTACTGCTGTATATGCTCTTCCAGATAGAAGAGTATCTTGTTGTAGATAGCGGACTGCTGCGAGCCGACGGGCGTCTCCATGTGGACGCTGAGCTTTGGAAGCGTGTTCCTGCGGATCATGGAGATCAGAAGCTGCTCCAGATACAGTCGCACAAGCTGCTGCGAGCCGAAAGTGCTGTCGGGGCGTGTGTGCATTTCCTCCAGATACGGATCGTCGAGCGGGGAAGCGATGCAGCGGCGCGCTTCTGCGATCAGAAAACCGAGCAGGCTTCGTTCTGTATCAGACAGAGTCAGGATCTTTCCCTCAAAAAACTGCATACAGGGTGAATGGCATGAAAAAGAGACTACCATAATATTCGGGGCAGTCTTTCCGGTGGCTGTCAGCGTATGGAATTCGTTCGGCTTGTGGAAAATGACCTGACCGCGGCTTAAGTGATGAACGCTGTTGTCGGTACGCACCTGCGCCTCTCCTTTGTCCACGCACTGAAATTCCCAAAAATCATGACGTTCTCCTGCAAAGTGAAAATCACTGCAGTATTCAAAATAATGGACCGTGAAGATCTCTCCGATCTCGATATCTGTCTTAAGCGGTATATGCCTGTACGCCATAGCTGCACTCCTTTTTGCATTAGCCAGTCTTTTATTATTCGACAAAAATAGATTGAATTTTTAAAAGGAGTATATCAAATGTGTGAAGATTTTTAAATTATTGAAACTGATAGGATAAAATAAAGAACCGATCGTGCAAAAACAAGGGCGCACCTCTACAGTATAATGAAGGCAGATTGCACAGCCTTTGGAAGCAGGAAGTTTTGGTGAAAGTATTTGTCAAAGGATGCGGCAAAAAATACAATGGGAGGTATGGAAATGGCTAAGACAAAAGGAAGGGTAACGCTTCCGAGTGAAGCAAATTTTCTGAACGAGACGAAAGAAATGCTGGACCGCTGGGGAGCGGACGCGCTGCGCGACAGCGACGGTACAAAGCTGGACGATGAGATCAAATCGCTCGATGCAAAGATCTATACGACGTATTTCGTGGCGCGCGGCCACAATGAATTTGCAAAAGAGCATATGGAGGAATGTCAGCAGCTCTACCTGATGTCCCGCCACAATACGGCGGTCGAGGAGCAGCTTTCAATCGCTTTCATGGAGGGGTATTATCAGGAACAGGTGATTCCGGACTATCTGCACGATCCGAAAAAATGGTGGGAAGTCATCGACCGCACGACGGGAGAGATCGTTTCCGCAGATGACTGGGACGTTGATACGAAAGAACACCGCGTGATCGTAAAGAAGGCGGAGCCGTTCCATGAATATACGGTATCGTTCCTCGTATATGCGATCTGGGACCCGACGCAGATGTACAATCACATCACGAACGACTGGGGCGACAAGCCGCATGAGATCCCGTTTGATGTCCGTCAGAATGCCTCCGGAAATTTTGCAAAGGAATATCTGACACAGTGGCTGAAAGATAATCCTGATACAGATGTCGTGCGTTTTACGACGTTTTTCTATCATTTCACACTCGTATTCAACAGCGACGCGAAGGAAAAATTCGTAGACTGGTTCGGCTATGGCGCGACCGTTTCGGTAAAGGCGCTTGAAGAGTTCGAGCAGGAATACGGTTATGCGCTGCGTCCGGAGGATATTGTGGATAACGGATATTACAATTCAACGTTCCGCGTGCCGACGAAGGCTTATCGCGATTATATGGATTTTATCCAGAGATTCGTAGCAAAGAAAGCAAAGGAGCTTGTCGATATCGTACATGCGGCGGGCAGAGAGGCAATGATGTTCCTCGGCGACAACTGGATCGGAACAGAGCCGTACGGAAAATATTTCGGCGAGATCGGTCTTGACGCCGTAGTAGGAAGTGTAGGAGGCGGTGTGAGCCTTCGTCTGATCTCTGAGATACCGCACGTAAAATATACAGAGGGACGTTTCCTGCCGTATTTCTTCCCTGATACTTTCTATGAGGGCAACGATCCCGTACCGGAAGCTATGCGCAACTGGATCACTGCGCGCCGTGCGATCATGCGCAAGCCGGTAGACCGCATCGGCTACGGCGGATACTTAAGCCTTGCGTATAAGTTCCCGAAGTTTGTAGATTACATCGAGCAGGTGACAGACGAGTTCCGTCTGATCTATGACAATATAAAGGGCGTTCGTCCGTACTGCGGCCTTAAGGTCGCAGTCCTGAACTCCTGGGGTGCGATCCGCTCCTGGCAGGCGTACATGGTAGCGCATGAGCTGCGCTACAAGCAGTGTTATTCCTACATGGGCGTGATGGAAGCCTTAAGCGGAGCCGCTGTAGACGTGAGCTTCTTAAGCTTTGATGATGTCCGCAAAAACGGCGTGCCGGAGGATATCGACGTTATCATCAATGCAGGCGATGCGATGACGTCATTCTCAGGTGGAGAAGAATGGAGCGATCCGGCGCTTGTGGCTGCGATCCGCAGATGGGTATACAACGGAGGCGGTTTTGTCGGCGTAGGTGAGCCGAGCGCTTACCACAGCGGAGGAAGATTCTTCCAGCTTGCAGATGTGCTTGGTGTGGATAAGGAGCTTGGTTTTACGTTATCGACGGATAAGCGCATTACAGATGCAGAGGAAACTCATTTTATCTGTGAGGACCGCACGGAAGAATTTGATTTCGGCGAGAGCATGAAGAACGTTTATGCGCTTGGAGCAGATACGGAAATTCTGGAATACTCCAACGAGGAGATCCATGTGGCGGCTCATCCGTACGGAAAAGGCTGCGGCGTTTATATTGCGGGACTTCCGTACAGCTTTGAGAATACGCGTCTTTTGCTGAGAGCGCTTTATTATGCGGCAGGCAGACAGAACGATCTGAAAAAATGGTTTGCGGAAAATCCGGCATGCGAGGTCCATGCGTATCCGGAGGCTGGAAAATATGCGATCCTGAACAATACGACGCAGTATCAGAATACAGTGGTATTTGACGGAAACGGCAGGGAATGCGAGTACAATCTGAAGCCGGGTGAACTGATCTGGCAGGAATTTAACGTTTAGTGCAAAGTAAAAGAACAATCGTGCAAATACTAATTGTGCAAAAATGATACAATATGAAGTATAACAGAGTGGAATTAGTCAAAACGACGAAGTCCATTCGGACGAACCTATTCATGTTATACAAATCAAGGAGGTAAAAGGAAATGGGATTTAAAAAGATTCTCAGTGCAGTTCTCTGTGCTACAATGGTAGCTGCTCCGTTCGCAGGCGTGGCATCTGCAGAAGGCAAGACAATTACATACTGGTCAATGTGGGAGTCCACAGAGCCGCAGGGACAGGCACTGCAGGAAGCAATTGACGCATATCAGGAAGCTACAGGCAATACAGTAGACGTTCAGTTTAAGGGACGTACAGGTATCCGTGAGGGACTTCAGCCGGCGCTTGACGCAGGTACGAAGATCGACCTGTTCGACGAGGATATCGACCGTGTAAACGGACAGTGGGGCAAGTACCTGCTTGATCTTGAGGATCTCGTAGCAGAGAGCGGATACGAAGAGACAGCTATGCCGGCGCTGATGGACGCATGCCGCGTAGCAGGCGGCGGTACGCTCAAGACGATCCCGTATCAGCCGAACGTATTCAACTTCTTCTACAACAAGGCGATTTTTGAAGAGGCAGGCGTAGAGGCAGTTCCGACAACATGGGAAGAGTTCCTTGACGCATGTGCAAAGATCAAAGAAGCAGGCTACACACCGATCACATGTGACGACGCTTATATCGTATGTATGTTCGGATATCACCTTGGAAGACTCCTCGGAGAAGAGGGCGTTGAGAAGGTTGTAAAGGAAGGTCTGTGGGCAGAGGAGCCGGCAGTTCTCGCTACGGCTCAGGCTTACGAAGAGCTTGCTTCCAACGGATACTTCTCAGAGAACGTTGAGGGTAACGTATGGCCGGCAGGTCAGAACACAGAGCTTGCACTCGGTACGGCAGCTATGTACCTGAACGGTTCCTGGCTTCCGAACGAGGTTAAGGACATGGCAGGCGAAGACTTCCAGTGGGGATGCTTCAGCTATCCGGCAGTTCCGGACGGTACAGTAGGCATTGAGGCAGCTAACTTCGGCGCACAGGTATTCGCGATCAACAAGGATTCTGAGAATGCAGCAGAAGCATTTGAGCTGATCAAATACTTCACAAAGGGCGAATTTGACCAGAAGCTTTCTGAGATGTCTCTTGGTATTCCGGCAGATACGACGAATGCAGAGTGGCCGGCACAGCTTGCAGAGATCAAGCCGGTTATGGACAGCCTGACAACACGCTGGACATGGGCAGTAAGCGCAGAGGCAAATGCAGACATGACTCCGGTACTCAAAGAGAATTTCCTGAAGCTCTGCGGCGGTTCTATCACAGCACAGGAATTCGTAGACACAATGGAGAGTGCAGCAGGCTGATCGGTTGACTGATAGAAAACAATATCATAGTTGATCATAAGAAACCTGTTACGGGTGGCATCGTTTCGGCGCTGCCACCCGTTTTCCTATGTCATAGGAAGAAAATATATTTGGAGGGAGTCAGATGAAAAAAAATAAGACAATGATCGTCTGCTTTCTGGCGCCGGCGGTCACTTTGTTCCTGCTCGTCTTTCTGTATCCGATCATCAGGACAGTTATCATGAGCTTTTTCAAGATCGAGGGCGTTACAGACAGTATGTCGCAATGGCAGTTTACCGGAATAGAAAACTATAAGACGCTGGCAACAACGACGCTGTTCCGCACCTCTATGTGGAACCTGTTCCGTATCTGGCTGATCGGAGGCATCATCGTGCAGTCGCTCGCTCTTTTATTTGCAGCGATCCTCACGAGCGGCATCCGCTTTAAGAAGCTGTTCCGTGCGATCATCTATATGCCGAATATCGTCAGCGCCGTTGCGCTTGCTACGATGTGGCTTCAGGCAGTATACAGCCCGCAGTTCGGACTCTTAAAGACATTTTTCAAGACAGTAGGTCTGGATTCCATGGCAAAGATACAGTGGCTTGACGCAGATCATAAGTTCTGGGCGCTGCTGATTGCTTACTGCTTCGGTATGGTCGGCTATCATATGCTGATCTGGAGCAGCGGTATCGAGCGTATCAGCACCGATTATTACGAGGCGGCTACGATCGACGGCGCTACGAAGGTAGATCAGTTCCGTCATATCACAATGCCCCTGCTCAAGGGCGTATTTAAGACAAATATCACGATGTGGTCCGTATCGAGTGTCGGCTTCTTCGTATGGTCGCAGCTTTTCTCGACCGTTACGGCAGACAATCAGACGATCACACCGATGGTATATATGTATCTGCAGATGTTCGGCGCAGGCAATACGATGACGGAGCGAAACGCAGGTCTGGCAGCAGCGATCGGCGTAGTCCTTTGTATCTGTGTCGTATTGATCTTTACGGTCATCAACCGTGTCATCAAAGATGACGATCTGGAATTTTAGAAAGGGGGAGAAACAATGGCAAAGGAACCAAAAGTAAAAGATAAAGTAAATTGGAAGAAAGAAGCCAGATTAGCCCCCGGATATATTATATTACTGATTTGGGTGCTGTTTACCGTGATCCTTCTCGGCTGGGTATTAGCGGCAAGCTTCGCAACGACGAAGGATATTTTTCAGGGAAATGTCAATAAGCTGATCTTCCCGACGGGACTTCACATTGAAAACTATGCAAAGGCATGGAGCTCACAGAACGTATCGCAGTTCTTTATGAATTCCTTGTTCTATACGCTGATCTCCTGTACGATCCTGATTCTGGTCTGCGCACCGGCAGCGTATGTGCTTTCCCGTTTTGAATTTATTGCAAACAAAGCGATCCAGACGGGCTTCGTATCAGCGATGGGCGTTCCGGTCATCATGATCGTACTTCCGCTGTTCGTACTCGTATCTCAGATGGGTATCTTAAACAACGTAATGGCGAATAGGGCGCTGATGATCTTTTTATACGTCGGCATCAATGTTCCGTACACGACGATATTCCTGCTGACGTTCTTTGCAAATATTTCAAAGACGTACGAGGAGGCTGCCGCGATCGACGGATGCCCGCCGATGAAAACATTCTGGAAGGTTATGCTTCCGATGGCACAGTCCGGTATCGTGACAGTGACGATCTTCAACTTCATCAATGTCTGGAACGAGTATTTCCTGTCATTGATCTTTGCAAACAGCGACAAGCTGAAACCGGTAGCCGTAGGTCTGTACGGAATGATCAACTCTATGAAGTACACCGGAGACTGGGCGGGTATGTTTGCAGCCGTTATTATCGTATTCCTGCCGACCTTCATCCTGTATATCTTCCTGTCTGAGAAGATCATCGGCGGTGTAACAGGCGGTATCAAGGGCTGATCGCGGTCGCAGATATGGCTCCGCTCTAAAGATAGGGATGCGGGGCGATCAGAAAGCGATCGATATACAAAAAGCAGAAGAAAAGAGGAGGCGTGCGCCTTCTAAAATATGGAGGAAGCTTTAGCGATGCAAAATGAGATAATAAAAGAAGCAATAGCACATTTTCAACTGCCCAAGACAGAGCCGAAGGAATGTATTGTTTTCGGAAGCGGTCATATCAACGATACATACCGTCTGACTTATGAAACAGAGGAAGGCGTGAAGCGTTTTATTCTTCAGAAGATGAACAAGGATATTTTTAAAAATCCGGTCGAACTGATGGAGAATGTAAGAGGCGTAACGTCATGGCTGCGCAAAAAGATAGAGGAAGTCGGCGGCGATCCCAAAAGAGAGACGCTGAATCTCGTTCCGGCAGCAGATGGAAAAACGTATTATATTGATTCGACGGGAGATTACTGGAGAGTTTATTATTTTATCGAGGGCGCAGTGACGTACGATCAGGTAGAAAGAGAAGAGGATTTCTATCAGAGCGCCGTTGCCTTCGGTCATTTCCAGAGAATGCTCGCAGATTATCCGGCAGATACGCTCCATGAGACGATTCCGGATTTTCATAACACGATAGACCGTTTTGCCAAATTTAAGGCTGCTCTGGAAGCAGATGTGTGCGGCCGTGCGGCAGGCGTGGCAGATGAGATACAGTTCGTTCTCGACCGCGAATCGCTTGCGCATAAGCTGTGCGATATGCAGGCAAGCGGAGAGCTTCCGCTTCGTGTAACACACAACGATACGAAGCTCAATAATATCATGATCGATGAAGAGACGCGCAAGGCGATCTGCGTGATCGACCTCGATACAGTAATGCCGGGACTTGCAGTAAACGATTTCGGAGATTCCATTCGTTTCGGTGCAAGCACAGGCGCAGAAGATGAGCAGGATCTTTCTAAGATATGGTGCGACCTGCATCTGTATGAGCTGTATGCGAAAGGCTTTATCGAGGGCTGCGCAGGGGCGCTTACAGATGCCGAGATCGAAGCGCTGCCTTACGGAGCGATCCTGATGACATTTGAGTGCGGAATGCGCTTCCTGACAGACTACCTTGACGGAGATTATTATTTCAAGATCCACCGTGAAGGACACAATCTCGACCGTACAAGGACACAGTTCAAGCTTGTAAAGGATATGGAGGACAAGCTTGAGCAGATGCAGCAGATCGTAAGAAAATACAAATGACGCGATAAGCTACGAGCCGTGCGAAAATAATAAAGACACGCTTGGGAAATTTATTTCTCAAAGCGTGTCTTTTATTATTTTCATAGGGCGACAGCCCGCGCACGAGGAAGCGCGTAGCGGTTCCGAGTCGAACGGCTCGTAGCGTAATACTATGAAGGAGCAACGCGCACGAGGAGGCACATAGTGCATCCGAGTCGAACGGCGCTCTTACTTCGCCGCTTTCTCAAGCTTTACGAGCCGGCTCGTTCCGAGCCGGTCAGCGCCAAGCGAAATGAATTTTTCAGCGTCGTCAAAGGAGCTGATACCGCCTGCTGCCTTGATCTTTACACCGCCGCGAACGTGCTCTGCAAACAGTGCGACATCGTCAAACGTTGCGCCTGCGGTAGAAAATCCTGTAGAAGTCTTGATATAATCTGCGCCTGCGTCGCTTACGATCTGGCACAGCTTTATTTTTTCCCCGTCTGAGAGCAGGCAGGTCTCGATGATCACCTTGAGTATCTTGTCGCGGCAGATACCTTTAAGCGTGCGGATCTCATCCTCGATCGCGTCAAAATTGCGGTCTTTCAGATCTCCGAGATTGATGACCATATCCATCTCGTCAGCGCCGTCGTTCAGCGCTGTTTGTGTCTCGAACGCTTTTACGGCTGTCGTATTGTATCCGTTTGGAAAACCGATGACTGTACACACTGCCATCTTGTCATTTACGTAGTCTTTTACACGTTTTACATAAGAAGGGGGGATGCAGACAGATGCTGTGCCGTAGGTGATCGCATCGTCGCAGATCGTTTTGATCTCTTCCCATGTGGCAGTCTGAGACAGTAATGTGTGGTCTACCTTTTTTAAGATTTCTGCGTGATTCATATAAACATCCTTTCTGTGCAAAGAAATATGCCAAAATATATGTCGGGTTATAGTAGCATTGTTCTTATAGTAACATAAAAGAATGCGTATTACAATAAAAGGAGTTGCGAATCAGACGGAAAATGCTTATAATAGTATTCGTATAAAACAGCCTGTCAAAAGCAGCGTGAGATATGATGTATCGGCTGCCAAAGCGGCAGGGATAATTTTCAGAAAGGATGGTAAAGAATATGAAAAAATATGTATGTGGACCGTGTGGATATGAGTATGATCCGGCAGTAGGTGATCCGGATAACGGAATCGCTGCGGGAACAGCATTTGAAGATCTTCCGGAAGACTGGGTATGCCCGATCTGCGGAGTAGGCAAGGACGATTTTGAGGAAGCGTAAGACTTGCCAAATATGTGTCATAGCCATGTAACTGAAAAATGGCTGTGAGAGAAAAAACTGCTGTAGGCTGTCTCCGTTTTGAGGGAGAGCGCCTACAGCAGTTTTTTATGCTGTGAAGTAGAATCCGGCACGGAAAAACTCTCCGGAAGATGCTTTTATAAGTCGTCGATAATGTCTGATACTCGCAGCGCGCGGCGTATGATATACCGTGTACCGTCGTCGAGATCAGCCGGAAGCTCGGCGCAGTAAGGCGTATCATTTAGCAGGGCTCCGGAAAGCAGATAGATATAGTATTCGCTATCCGTCTGTTCTTCGGTGAGAGAGTCGCCTTTTGCACTCATTTCCCTCGTATCGCGTTCCCTGCCGAGTGCAAGTTCGGTCAGAGTCTCAAGCATGATACAGAAATGTTTTTCGTCCCATGCAGACAGGTAGATGCATTTGCACAGCCCCTTCGTAAAAAAAGGATAGTCGCGGTAGCAGTCAAAAAGCTCCTTGAATCGTGTGCGGTGACCGGAATCCTCAAACATTTTTTCACGGTCGAGCGCTGCAAAACAGATCTCTTTCCAATTCATAACTGTGTCCCCCTTAACCTCTCTGCACGCTGCATATCAGCATTGCAGTGTGCAGAGGAAAATGCGAATCGTATACGGAAGAATTATTGCTGATGATATATCCAGTATAACGTACTGCGGCAAAAGACTCAATCAGAATCCGACATTATTTTTTCATTTAATTCATTCAGGTATACCCAACGCTCTAATTTTTCGTCAAGACGGGACTGAAGTTCATTTTTTTCCAGCAAAAGAGCATTTAATTTGCCATAATCCGTGG
>CATZPU010000017.1 GCA_958422845.1 uncultured Lachnospiraceae bacterium
CGTCATTTTCTTTGATATCCCCAAAATGTCCTTCTGTCTGAATGGAACGAATCTGTCGGTTCAAAATCCCTTTCTCACTTTGGATGTTTGCATGGGATTCTTCTTTCAAAGATTCCCATTGTTCATTGATTTTCATGACTTTATTTTTCTCTACATCTTTTTCAGCATCATATTTATAGAGACATTTTGCTTTATGTTCACAACCACTACAATCGGAACATCCATACACCTCAAACGTTTGAGTGTATCCAGCCTGTTCTTTTGTCTCCGTTCTAAGATGATGAAGTTCCCTTCCATCATGACAGACATAATAAAGTTCATTCTCAAACATCTGTGTTTTCATGTTGTAATACTTCCCAATATCTTCCAGATAAGCACGTGTTTTTCGCTTTTCATGATCCTGTAGTTTGATGTAACTGGAAATGTTCTGCTCTTTTAAATACAGAAGATTCTTTTCACTACAATAGCCGCTGTCTGCCGTAACTTCTTTCAAGACAGCTCCAAATGCTTTTTTATGTTTCTCCAAGACCGGAATTAACGTATTATAGTCTGTCCGGTCATTACTTACATATGCCTGAACAATGAAATAATTCTCTACTGCTATCTGAATGTTATATGCTGCTTTTAATTGTCCATTTAGCATATGGTCTTCTTTCATTCTCATAAATGTAGCTTCCAAATCTGTTTTGGAATAACTGTTCCGATCTTTTCCCATGATTTCGAAGCATTCCTTATAGCCCATGAGACGTTCACCACAGGTTTCCAGCTCCTCATATAGTTGTTGGATTTCTGGTTTTCTTTTCCCTTTTCCATAAACAAATGTGATATGTTCCTGCTCTGCAATCTGAAGCAGATTTTTCTGGAGTTTCAGAATCTCCAACGGAGAACAATTGTCAATTTCGATGATTGTATTATTGGACAACTTTTTATGCTTTGTCAGTTTTCGTTTCCGGTTCTTTTCAATGACCTCCCTTACTTTCTCCATTCCTTCGATCACAAACATATGAGCATGGGGAATATCGTATTTGACGCCATATTCATTTTCGTCAATCAGAACGTTATACCTCTGATACAGCGAATCAATGGTATCCAACAATCCCGCAAGATGATAATTGAGCGTTCCTCTCCATACAAATGTATAACGGTTTGCATTGGCTTCTATTTTTGTTCCATCAATAAAAAGCGATTTTAAAGTAATGAGTCCTTCTTTTTGCAAACGGCGAAGAAACTGATAGTTCAGTTCATCCAATACATCCGCTGTTAGTTTTTTATTCTTGAATTCATAGAACGCATCTCTTTTTGGCTTCTGTCCTTTGGTAAGCCAGATAAACGCAAGGTCTCTTTCACATAACTCCACAATACGGTCAACAGCTCTAACCCCTCGCATGTTTGCGTAAGTAACGACAGCATACATCATAATTGGGTTAAACCCGGTTCTTCCCTTATCTGAACAATTGGCTAACAAGCCAGAAAAATCTAAATCCTCCATTACTTTTTTCAGGGTATAGACTGGATCGTCGTCAGGTAAACACAATTCGAAGAAACTGAAGTTAATTTTTTGTTGCCCTAATTCAAAAAATTCGTTATAATACTCTTGTTTTAGCATAGTTCCATTATAACATGGAACGGAGGGAAAGATGGTTGTCGTTAGCCATCTTTTTCTCTTTTTACGGAAAAGTTTCAGGGGCAGATTTGACTCATGTGAGTCAAATCTGCCCCTGTTTGGAACCATCTATTTCCCGATAGCCCCCTGAAATCTTAAAGTTTTGGTACTTCTTAGCCAAAGTATCTCTCAAGCAGTCCCTTGAATGCTTTTCCGTGGCGAGCCTCGTCTCTTGCCATCTCATGTACTGTGTCATGGATCGCGTCAAGGTTAGCAGCCTTTGCACGCTTAGCAAGGTCGAACTTACCTGCTGTAGCGCCGTTCTCTGCCTCTACACGCATCTCAAGGTTCTTCTTTGTGCTGTCTGTTACTACTTCGCCGAGCAGCTCTGCAAACTTAGCAGCATGCTCTGCCTCTTCATAAGCAGCTTTCTCCCAGTAAAGACCGATCTCCGGATATCCTTCTCTGTGAGCAACACGAGCCATAGCAAGGTACATACCAACTTCTGAGCACTCGCCCTCGAAGTTTGCGCGAAGGTCAGCCAGAATATCCTCAGATACGCCCTGAGCTACGCCTACAACGTGCTCTGCTGCCCATGTCATCTCACCTTTCATCTCTGTGAACTTGCTTGCCGGAGCCTTGCAAACCGGACATACTTCCGGAGCTGCATCTCCCTCATGAACATAACCACATACATTACATACAAACTTTGCCATAATTTTATTCTCCTTTATATTTTAATTTTTGATCTTACATAATAGTAATTATTACTGTTTTTACTATAGCACTATAATTTAGGCTTGTCAATAGATTATTTCACATTATTACAAATATTATTTATAAATTTTCTGTGAAGCTGTTTTCTCTGCATTCGTCGCAGATACCGTAAAAATTAGCACGGTAGGATTCTATCTCGCCGGGACACGTATCGGATGCCGCTTCAAGAAAAGAATCGATATTATCCATGTGGATGTCATATACCCGATGACAGTGCGTACAGATAAAATGCTGATGAGGCGTCATATCTGCATCGTAATGCTCCGCGCTGCTGCCTGAGGATATTTTTGTGACCTCACCGAGCTGTTCTAATAAGGAAAGATTCCGGTAAACAGTGCCGAGGCTGATATTCGGGTATATTTCCCGCAGGCAGGTGTATACTGTGTCCGCGGTGGGATGATCGGTGCGGCTTGCCAGAAAGGTTTTAATGGCTTCCCGCTGTCTGCTGTATTTTATTGTCGCCATACTTCTCTCCTATTAAAAATAGTAATTATTATTATAATTGATTATAACAAAAAGAAATTTGAATGTCAATTCTTTTCAAACGATTGTTTATGGAGTATGATGGAAATGTAAGTGGAAATGAATAAGGATACTGTGGTTTGACATTATAAGATTATATATGGAAGGATGGGGTTATTATGATCTACGATGTAATTATTATCGGTTCCGGTCCTGCGGGACTGGCTGCGGCGATCTATGCACAGAGAGCGAGATTGTCCGCTGTTGTTTTGGAAAAAGAGTATATGAGCGGAGGGCAGGTCGTTAATACGTATGAGGTGGATAATTATCCGGGGCTGCCGGGAATCAGTGGATTTGAGCTCGGAATGAAGTTCAGGGAACACGCGGAACAGCTCGGTGCAAAATTCATTAATATAGAAGTAAGGCATATCGGACTTGAAGATAACGGCAGGACAAAGGTCGTATATACAGACGGAGAAGAGTTTCGGGCGCGAACGATCATACTTTCGATGGGAGCGCGTCACCGTGAGCTTGGTATTTCCGGAGAGAAAGAGCTTGCGGGAATGGGAGTGTCCTACTGTGCGACGTGCGACGGGGCGTTTTTTAAAGGAAGAACAGTCGCTGTCGCAGGCGGCGGTGATGTAGCGGTGGAGGACGCCCTGTTTTTGGCAAGAGGCTGTGAAAAGGTATATCTGATCCACAGAAGAGATGAGCTGCGCGCGGCGGCGGTTTTGCAGGAAAGACTGAAAAGCTGTGAAAATGTCTCGTTTATATGGGATTCCGAGGTGGCAGATATTCAGGGAGAGGATCATGTGGACTGCATCAGGATCCGCAATAAAAAAACGGGCGAAGAAACGATGCTGGATGTAGACGGCGTGTTCGTTGCAGTAGGAACGATACCGAATACGGGAATAGTTACGGAATTATTACAATTGGATAAAAATGGTTACATTCCTGCCGCGGAGGACGGAAAGACCGAGATCCCCGGTGTTTTTGCAGCGGGGGACATCAGAACGAAGCAGTTACGCCAGATCGTGACGGCTGTAGCCGATGGAGCGAACGTGATCACATCGGTCCAGTCTTATCTGAATACACTGTAAAAACAAAAAAGCCCTGTAGATGAACGGTTTCTTACTTATTCCTTGCGAAAAAATTAAAAAAATATTTAAAATGCTTGACAGCACTGTTCACATTTGTTATGATAGCAACGTAATAAATGTAACAAATTTGTAATAACTGTTTCGGCAGTTATTCTGGAGGAAGGGATAAGTAATGAAAAAAGGAGTAATGCAGTTTACAGCCTGCTGCTTAGCTGTAGGAATGACATTTACAGGGATGAGCACAGTTGCTCATGCGGCGAAGGATACGACGCTGGCAGGATTTGACGGATATGCAGCAGTGCAGGAGCAGACTGATGAGTCAGAAGCCGCTGGGGAGACGGCTGAGACGGCAGATACAGAACAGACAGACAATGTGCAGGCGGATGAAGCGCAGACAGCCGAGACAGAGGCAGCTCAGACAGAAGCTCCGCAGACGGAGGCTCCTCAGACAGAGCCGGTCGTAGATACGAGCATGAGCGGTCAGATGGCTTTCGCACAGTGTGAAGAATATATAAATGTGCGCAGCAGCGCAAGCGCAGACAGCGAGGTAGTAGGTAAGGTATACAATAACGGTTCCGTGACGATCCTCAGTCAGGTAGGAGACTGGTATGAGGTACAGTCGGGAAATGCCGTTGGATACGTAAAGGCTGAGTTTTTTGCTACGGGCGAGCAGGCAGACGCAATCGCAGAGGAAGTTGCTTACAATGTAGCGACTGTATATCCGGAAGCTCTTGTTGTCCGTGCAGACGCAAGCGAGGATTCCGAGCAGATCGGCATGGTATACAGCGCAGATGAGCTTGAGGTAGTACAGTACGAGGGCGACTGGATGAAGGTCGTACTTGGCGACGGTACTTACGGATATGTAAATGCTTATTACGTAGATTACGATACATATTATGCAACTGCTGAGACTCTTGAAGAGGAGCAGGCAAGACTGGATCAGGAGTGGCTTGATTATCTTGCACAGCAGGAGGCGGAGCAGGCGGCAGCAGAGCAGGCTTATCTCGACGCGATCGCGGCAGAGCAGGCAGCGCAGGCACAGGCGGAAGCAGATGCAGCTTATCAGGCACAGCTTGAAGCACAGGCGCAGGCAGATGCGCAGGCTCAGGCACAGGCAGACGCACAGGCGCAGGCGGATCAGGCATATCAGGAGTATCTTGATGCGCAGGCAGCGGCAGATGCGGCGACACAGCAGGCAGATCAGCAGGCAGTTATAGATGCAGCAGAGCAGGCACAGGCAGAATATCAGGAGTTCCTGAATGCACAGGCACAGGCAGATGCGCAGGCTCAGGCGCAGGCAGACGCTCAGGCACAAGCGGATGCTCAGGCTCAGGCGCAGGCAGACGCACAGGCACAGGCGGATGCGCAGGCTCAGGCGCAGGCGGACGCACAGGCACAGGCAGATGCGCAGGCGCAGGCAGACGCTCAGGCGCAGGCAGATGCACAGGCGCAGCAGGATACATCAGGATCGACAGATAGTTCGTCCTCATCTTCACTCGGTCAGCAGATCGTGAATTTTGCTACACAGTTTGTAGGCAATCCGTATGTATGGGGCGGTACGAGCCTGACAAACGGAGCTGACTGTTCAGGATTTACGCAGTCCGTATTTGCAAACTTCGGTATCAGTATTCCGCGTACGGCAGCATCACAGTCCGGAAGCGGTACTCCGGTAGATCTTGGAAGTATTCAGGCAGGAGACCTTCTGTTCTACGGCGGCGGAAGCGGAATCGGTCACGTTACGATCTACATGGGCAACGGACAGGTAGTACACGCAAGTAATTCCACGACAGGTATCATTATTTCTGATTATGGATACCGTACACCGGTTTCTGCAAGAAGATACTGGTAATCGATCGTTACAATACATAAGATAAAAAACGGGAGTCCACTGGCAACAGTGGGCTCCCTTCCAATTTTAGAGCAGTAAATCTTGCAGGATAATCGGGAAAATGATATACTCATGGCAAATGACTTTTGGGAGACGACAGCGATGACGAAGAATGACTGGTATGACGCCGGCGATCAGATAAAAAAGCTGGTACAGGATGCTGTAGACAGCGGGGATTTTTCGCAGATCGGCAGTACGATTACGAACGCAGTGAATGATATTTACCAGTATACGAACAGGGAGGCTGCTGACCGTATCCGCAGAAATATGCAGCAGAAACAGCAGGATGCCGAACGGACGCAGGAGGCAGAAAAGAGCGGCGGGCGCGTCAATATTGTAAAAAGCGGGCGGATAAGCGTGCCGGGCGAGATCTCCGGAAACGTGATGAAGTGGATCGGCTACAGTATGGGCGGAGTATTCGGACTGGCGGCAGCGCTTTATTTCCTGCTTGCGTTTATGGCAGGGTTTCCACCGGCGGTTGGGCTTATTTTTGCGCTTTTGTCAGGCGGAGGCTTTATGTTTGCATCAGCGGGCAGCGAACGTGCCGGTCTGGCAAAGCGGTTTCGCAGGTATTGCGATATTGTCGGAGAGCGGACGTACTGTCTGATCGAAGAGCTTGCAGCCGCGACCGGAAATACGAGAAAATTTGTTCGCAGAGATCTGAAAAAGATGATCAGTCTCGGCTTTTTTAAGGAAGGTTACTTAGACCGCAAGGGGACGCTTCTGATCACGGATCAGGATACGTATCTGCAATATCTGACAACACAGGAAGCGTATGAGAAAAGAATCGCCAGAGAGAAAGAGGAAGCGCAGGCAGCAAAAGCCGCAAACGAAAAGAAAGAGTCGGATGCGGCAAAGGCAGAAAAAGAAGCGGATACAGAGAAGGAAACAAAAAGCGCGGGAAAGACGCAGGGCTTTCCGCCGCAGGTCCGCGAGATCATCGAGGAAGGCAGATCGTATATTGCGCATATCCATGACTGCAATGTGCGCATAGAGGATCAGGAGTTTTCGGCAAAGCTTGACCGTCTGGAGCTTGTGATCACGAGGATCTTCTGTGAGGTGGAGAAGCACCCTGAGTCGGCGGATGATCTGAAGAAAATGATGAGCTATTACCTTCCGACGACAAAGAAGCTGTTGGACGCATACTGCGAGATGGACGAGCAGCCGATCGCAGGGGAGAATATCGAGAATACGAAACGTGAGATCGAGCAGGCTCTTGATGTGCTAAACGCAGCCTTTGAGAAGCTGCTTGACAGTATGTTCGAGGAGACTGCGTGGGATATTTCTTCGGATATTTCGGTGCTTCATACGATGCTGGCGCAGGAAGGGCTGACAGAAACAGAGTTTTCAAGAAAATAGATCGTTACAATTGATTTTATTATTTCCACAGACAGGAGGAGAGCGGGATGGGCGATGAGTTTAAAGATTTTGCGGATGCGCCGGCGCCGGTGCTGACGTTTGGCGTGCAGGAGGACGAGCCGGTACAGCAGGCAGAAGAGACGAAGCCGAAGGCAGAGCCGCAGCTTACGGAGAATATTCTTACTGAGGAAGAGCGGAAAATGGTGGAGGAATTCAGCCGTCAGATCGATCTGCATAATTCAAACGGGATCCTCCAGTACGGTGTCGGCACGCAGAAGAAGATGGCTGACTTTTCAGAGAATGCGTTAAAAAGTGTCAAGACGAAGGATCTCGGCGAGGTGGGAGATATGATCTCGAACCTTGTCACGCAGCTGAAGAGCTTTGACGTCGAAGAGGATGACAATAAGTTTTTTGGTTTTTTCAAAAGGTCAGGGAATAAGATGACCGCCATGAAAGCAAAATATGAAAAGGCGGAAGTGAACGTAGAGAAGATATGCGAGGCGCTTGAGGGGCATCAGATGCAGCTTATGAAAGATGTTGCGGTGCTTGACAAGATGTACGGTCTGAACCTTTCTTATTTTAAAGAGTTGTCCATGTATATTCTTGCCGGAAAGAAGCGTCTCGAAGAAGTGCGTGCGACGGAGCTTACAGAGCTTATTGAGAGGGCGAACAGGAGCAGTCTGCCGGAAGATGCACAGGCGGCAAAGGATCTGGAATCCTTATGCGAGCGTTTTGAAAAGAAGATACATGATCTGGAGCTTACGAGAATGATAGCGATCCAGACAGCGCCGCAGATTCGTCTCGTTCAGTCGAGCGATTCTCTGATGATCGAAAAGATACAGTCAACGGTTGTCAATACGATCCCGCTTTGGAAAAGCCAGATGGTGATCGCTCTGGGCGTCCAGCATGCGAATCAGGCGGCAAAGGCGCAGCGGGAAGTGACTGATATGACGAACGAGCTGCTGAAGAAGAATGCACAGGCGCTTAAGATGGCGACGGTAGAGAGCGCAAAATCCGCAGAACGCGGAATCGTTGATCTGGAAACCTTAAAAGCAACGAACGCAGCGCTGATCTCTACCTTTGACGAGGTGATCAGGATACAGGAGGACGGACGCCAGAAGCGCCGCGCTGCCGAAGTCGAGCTTGACCGGATGGAAGCCGAGCTTAAAAATAAGCTTTTAGAGATACATAAATAATCAGGAAGGAAAGGAGTCAGTCATGGGAGTATTTCTTACGATTTTGATTTTATTCGTTATCATTGTAGCTGTTGTCGTGTCAGTGAGCACGATCAGCACAGTCTCAGGCGTGATAGCAGAAGAGGAAGACGACGAAGAATAGAGATAACTGTCTGGCGATTATCAATATGGAAGAGAGAATTTCAGAGGAATTTGTCAGCGGATTCTGCAAGGCGCAGAATCAGACAAGGATGGTCGTGTGCGAATTTGAAGAATTGGAGGACGGGAGCAGGAGACTGCTCTCGTCTGACTGCGCTTATGGAAAATGTGAGCACAGCCGCGACTGTCTGCTGATGAGAAACGCCAAGTGATGCGAAGCTCCATAAACCAAATGAATTTTAAACGGATCTGCGAATGTTGCTGCGAACAGTAACGTTAAAAATATAAAACGGGTGCAAACGAGTGAAAAATACTTGACGGAAAAGGCTTCGGGCGATAGAATAGAGAAAGTGAGTCTTAATAAACGGACAAATGTCCGTCATATACAGACAACTGCAATCGAGGAGGAGATATTATGAAGCCATATACAGAGATGACTCGGGAAGAACTTTTGCAGGAGCATGCTATTCTGGAAGCAAAATTTCAGGAGGTCAAGGGAAAAGGACTGAATCTTGATATGTCCAGAGGAAAGCCGTCCAATGCGCAGCTTGAGCTGTCAAACGGGATGATGGACGTACTGCACAGTGATTCAGATATGAAATGCGAGGCAGGAGTAGACTGCCGTAACTACGGTATCATGGACGGAATTCCGGAAGCGAGAAGGCTGCTGGCCGATATGTCAGAGGTTCCGGAAAAAAATATCCTGATCTACGGAAACTCAAGTCTGAATGTAATGTTTGACACGGTTGCACGCGCGATGACGATGGGTATTTGCGGTCATACACCGTGGAGTAAGCTGGATAAGGTAAAATTTCTCTGCCCTGTTCCGGGATATGACAGACATTTCGGAATTACGGAATTTTTCGGTATTGAGATGATCAACGTGCCGCTGCTTACTACGGGACCGGATATGGATATGGTCGAAAAACTGGTAGCTGAGGACGATTCGATCAAGGGTATCTGGTGCGTTCCGAAGTATTCCAATCCGACAGGTATCTCTTATTCGGATGAAACGGTTCTGCGTTTTGCACATTTAAAACCTGCGGCTCCTGATTTCCGCATTTTCTGGGATAATGCGTATTCGATCCATCATTTATATGATGACGATCAGGATGTGATCCTTGAGCTGCTGACAGAGTGTGAAAAGGCGGGCAATGAGGATCTGGTATATAAATTTATTTCAACATCAAAAGTAAGCTTTCCGGGGTCCGGTATCGCAGCGATGGCGGCATCTGAGGCGAATCTTGCAGATGCGAGAAAGGCAATGTTTTATCAGACGATCGGTCATGATAAATTAAATCAGCTTCGCCATGTGCGTTTCTTTAAGGATATGAACGGTATGCGTGAGCATATGAGAAAGCATGCGGATATTCTTCGCCCGAAGTTTGAGGCTGTGCTTGATGTAATGGAAAAAGAGCTTGGCGGTCTTGGAATAGGAAGCTGGGTAAAGCCGAAGGGCGGATATTTTATCTCCTTTGATTCCATGGAAGGCTGCGCAAAGAACATTGTGGCAAAGGCAAAGGAAGCAGGCGTGACGATGACGGGCGCAGGCGCAACATTCCCGTATGGAAAGGACCCGAAGGACAGCAATATCCGTATTGCTCCATCGTTCCCGACACCGGAGGAGCTTGCCGTGGCAGCAGAGGTCTTTGTACTCAGTGTAAAACTTGTCAGTGTGGAGAAGCTGCTTGCGCAGTAAAAGCGAAAAAACGTATAAAAAGGGCTGTGAAATTGTTCGCAGTCCTTTATTATTGGCTTTTTTTGCTTGCCCTGCTTCATGAATTAGGATATAATATTAAAGAATTTGTTTCAAACTGTACTGCCCGACGCGGGCAGCAGCGTGAGTATATAAAGGCTGAGCATATGTCCGTTGTATATTGACGCTGAGGATAGAGAAAAGAAACGCGGGAGGAAATATCGAAAATGAAGCGATGTATAATATGCGGAAATGTGGGGGATGACAACAGCACAAAGTGCGATGTGTGCGGAAATCCCTTCATAGATACGACGGGCAGAACGCCGGAAGAGATGAAAATGGCGGCTGCAGTCGAACCGGATGAGGAATCTATCAAAGCAACATTTGTCCATGCAGTAGAAGCGTCAGACCATGCAGCGCAGGCTGCAAAGGAGAGAGCAGTACAGGCAGCACAGGAAAAGCAGGTGAATCCGTCCGTGCAGGCAGCGCAGGAAAGGCAGGCGCAGCCGTCCGTGCAGCAGGCGGCTCAGGAAAAACAGGTACAGCCGTCCGTGCAGGCAGCACAGGAAAGGCAGGCGCAGCCGTCCGTGCAGGCGGCACAGGAAAGACAGGTACAGCCGTCCGTACAGGCAGCACAGGAAAGACAGGTACAGCAGGCGCATGGAGGACAGTCAGCCGCACAGCGTACACCGCACAGAGCACAGCCGTCTTCAAATCGTCCGGCAAGGAGAATGAAAAGCGGTCCTCAGATCTATGGGCAGGAGGGCAGCGAGCCGTCCTCTCAGGGATACGATAATCA
>CATZPU010000018.1 GCA_958422845.1 uncultured Lachnospiraceae bacterium
GGCAAGCCATTCTGCACATGAAAACCGTGCCAGATGTAATTCAGGATATTAAACGCAAAGCTGAATACCAGAAGCGCGCAAAGCGCAAAATGTGCCAGACGTTCCCGAATTCGGATTTTTTTATCAAGCAGATATAAAAGCGCCAGTACGACCGTCAGCACACCGCAGTATACATTCAGTCCGATCTGTGAGCTGGAGATATTGACCGGCTCAAGAAACGCCAGATGATTTTCCAACAGGTCGGCAAGTCCCTCATAAAATTTGACCACGGTCGGGAACGTATTGCCCTCCATCGATTCGGAGGTCGCAAGCCCCATAAATGCCGGAACGAGCATCAGCGCCGCCATTCCTCCCGACAAAAGCGCGTACCACGCAAAGCTTAAGCAGCTCTTTCCCACGTTTTTCCAATTGATCGACCTGCTTGAGATCCACCGCACCAGAAAATACAGGCAGGAAAAAATGCACAGCATGAAACCGATATAATAATTGCACCAAAGCGCATAAAACAGGGACAGTCCGAAGAGCCTGCCGCTCTTTCCCTGCGTGATCCGCTCGATCCCCATCATGATAAGCGGAAGCATCGCGATGCTGTCAAGCCACATCAGATTGAAATAATAGCCGAGTATGAAGCTGCTAAGCCCGTATGCCATACCGAACACGACCGGAAGAAAGCGCTGCTCCTCATTGCGCTTATGCAGATACCACGAAAAGCATCCGCTGCAAAGACCGATCTTAAGCAGGATCATAAGATCCATAAAATCACAGACGTTCTCCTTCGGCACAAATGCAAGCAGCAGATTTACCGGACTTGCCATATAATACGCGATCGTCGACCAGAAATTATAGCCAAGTCCTCCGGAAAATGAATACAGCAGCGACTCTCCCTGCGCAAGCTTGTCCTGCAGATCCGTATAAAACGGCAGATACTGGTGCAGAGAGTCAATGATAAGCAGTGTCTTATCGCCAAACGGCCACAGCCCCAGACTGATAAATCCGATCCCTGCCGCAAGAACAGATAAAAAAAACGCAGCAAAAAAATACCTTGAAAATTTTTTCATAAAATAATGTCCTCTCCCAGATGAAACGAGTAAATGATCCTGTCCTTTACGTGACAGCCAGTCAGACGCGAAAGCGCTAAGGCATAATAATCCAACTGAGCGCGGTACCGCCCGGAAAGTTCCTCCGGCGTTCTCACACGATCCGTCTTATAGTCGAGAACCGTGATCTGCCCGTCCTCGATAAAATAAGCGTCGATGATTCCCTGAACCAGCACCGTTTCCTGCGGGTCCCAATCCTCCCGTATCCGGTCTGCGGATACGCCGAGCACAAACGGACGCTCGCGCCAGAGGCGCCCCGACAAAGCCGCGCGCTCCATTCTTTTCCCGCTTTCTGTCCCTAAAAACGTTCTGATGTCGTCAAGACACAGCGTCTTCCCTTCTTCTTCGGACATTTTACCACAACTTATCAGTTCTTCCAACTGTATTTCCAGCTCATCTTTCTTAGAATAATCTAAATTTTCCATAAAGGTGTGGTATGCCGTACCTCTTTGTGCCCCGTGAAGTATCTCCTGTTTCTCCCGAAACGAAGGCAGCAGCGGGACGACCGTCTCAGGGCGGTACAGCTCCTGCGCGTCTTCTTCCTCAGGCATCTGCGACAGTTTCTTAAGCTCTGATACAGACAGCTTTCCGATAATCTCGGCATCCGCCTCATACGGATATACGGCTGCAAAAACGTTTGCCAGATACGCGCGCGTCTCTTCGTCAAAGCATTCCTGCACAGGAAGATGCATAAGCTGTGCAAGACGTACTGCCTCGTCGCTTCTCTGACACGTCTCCTTCGCCGCTTCTTCCTCTTCGCATACGAGCTGCATGGAGAAATGGGACTCTTCCGGAAAAACGCCGTCCTCAAGGCCATGCAGCAGCGCCGGAACGATCCAGTCAAGATAGGTCGAAGCCGCGGACAGACCGGAGTACGGCAGCGTTTCGCCCTCATACAGCGCGTCCGTCTGCCATTTACTAAGTCTGCTCTGCGCATCGCTCACACATCCGGTCAGGATCAGCTTTTCTTTCGCACGCGTCAGCGCGACGTAGAGCACGCGCAGCTCTTCTCCGAGATTTTCCGCCGTCGTTTTCTTCTGGATCGTCTTTTTCAGGATCGACGGCTGCCGTGTACGAAGCTTCGTATCCACATAATCACATGCAAGACCAAACTCAGGGTGCATCACCACCTTGCTGCGCACATCCGACTCATTGAACTGCTTGCCAAGACCGCTGACGAACACGACAGGAAATTCCAGTCCTTTGCTTTTATGGATACTCATAATGCGCACCGTATCGTCCGCCTCTGCTCCCGTATTTGCTTCTCCGTAGTCCACCTCATATTTTTTCAGATTTTCAATATAGCGTACAAAATGATACAGACCGCGGTAGCTTGTCGATTCGTATGTGATCGCCTTTTCGATAAGCATATCGAGATTTGCCTTTCTCTGGCTGCCTGCCGGAAGCGCCTGCGCGTACGCGCCGTATCCGGTCGCCTCCAGCATCTCCCAGATCAGAAGATGCACAGGCGTATGCGCGCATTTTGCACGCAGCCTGTCAAATACTTCAAAAAATCCGTCCAGTCTGCTACAAAGCTCTTTATCCTCTCCGCATGCGCGGTATGCCTGCACGCAGTCGTAAAAATACCGCTCCTTGGAATGGCTTCGGATCATCGCCAGCTCTTCATCTGTGATGCCTCCGATCGCGCTTCGCAGCACTGCCGCCAGCGGAATATCCTGCACCGGATTATCAAGGATCTGCAAATACGCCAGTACGGTACGCACCTCTGCCGCAGAAAAATATCCCTTCTGAGAGCCTGTAAAGCAGGGAATCCCCATATCGCCAAGTATCTCTCCAAAGACCTCCGCCCATCCGCTCACCGTGCGCAGCAGTATCACAATATCGCCGTACCTTGCCGGACGATACTCTCCCGTCTCCTTATCGAGCACTCCCTCTTTCCCGACGATCTCGCTTATCCTTCTGCCGACGAGCCGCGCTTCCGCCTCCTGCTTCGTCTGCGTCTGTGCTTCCAGAAGCAAAAACTCTGTATCAAGAAATTCTTTGCCCTGCGGCCGCTTTGCAAATGATGCGCCCGGATAAAGCGCGGCGTCGCTGTCATATTCGATTCCGCCCAGCCCCTCCGTCATGATCTGCCGAAACAGATAGTTGACGCTGCCAAGCACCTGTTCCCTGCTCCTGAAATTTTTATGGAGATCGATCCGGCAGGAAGTATCGTCCTGCTCATTTTTATACGTCCTGTATTTTTCCATGAACAACTCAGGCCGCGCCAGACGAAACCGGTAAATACTCTGCTTCACGTCCCCGACCATAAACAGGTTGTGTTCCTTTCGTCCGCGTCCGCTGACACTCTTTAGTATCAGCTCCTGTACGAGATTGCTGTCCTGATACTCGTCGATCATGATCTCCTCAAACGTCTCTGCATATTCCGCCGCCGCGGCTGTGGGAACTGCCTTTCCATCCTGAAGCCTTACGAGCGTGCGCAGCGCAAAATGCTCCAGATCACCGAAATCCAGAATGTTTTTTTCTGCCTTTCGCGCAGCCAGACGATCCATAAACGCTTCCGTAAGCTTTACAAGCTCACGGATATGCTCCCCGCTTTTGGCGTATTCTGCACGCAGTACCTCCGTTTTATCATAATAATACTGCTGACGCAAAGAAGCGAGCGCGTCCTTCATCCCTGCACGCAGCTCTTGCACAAGCAGCTTCTTTTCTTCATCGATGGACTCGTCCTTTTTCCTTCCAAGCGCAGTATAAGACGGCATACCGTCAAATGCCTGCGCATATTCCGCATAGGAAGACGCGCTTTGCAGCTTTTCCAGAATCCGCAGGTCGTCCTCCAATGCCTTCAGATACGGATACGGCCCGTCCGGTTCTTCACAGATACCGATCGCCCTTCGTATCTGCGCATCCGCATCCGCAAGGATCTTCGCCGTATCCTCTTCTATGTACGCGATCCACTGCGCGCTGTTTTCTCCAAACTCCTCCGGCACTTCTTTTTGTACAGACTTATTTTGGCATCCCTCTATGATTTCGGAATTCAGATACGCATCGTCCGATCCGACGTTTTCCGCTTTAGAGTCCGGTCTCGGATACATACGGCAGCAGCCCTCCAGCCACTCTTTCGGCCATGGCTGTCCGAGCGCATAGTGATAGATGGAAAGTACCGTATTCTCTATGATCTGATCGCTTTTTCCCGGTGCGAAGCCCTCGATAAATTCATGAAACGATTCATCTGCATTCTCATACGCTGCCGCGACCGTCTCATGGACTGTCTCCTGCTCCAGAAGCGTTATCTCCCCCGTATCTGCAATGCGAAATGCAGGATCGATCCCTGCGATCTGAAAATGATTGCGCAGTACGTTCAGGCAAAAGCTGTGGATCGTCGTGATCTTCGCATTGTGGACCAGCACAAGCTGACGCTGCAGATGCACATTATCCGGCTCCTCTTCCGCGCGCCGCTCCAGAGCCTCTCTGATACGCTCCCGCATCTCTCCTGCCGCAGCATTCGTAAATGTTACCACAAGCAGCCTGTCAATATCGACCGGCTTCTTCTCGTCTGTAATAATAGAAAGAATTCGCGCTACGAGAACGGCTGTCTTTCCTGAGCCTGCCGCAGCAGAGACAAGAATATCACGATCCCGCGTATCGATGACTTTTTGCTGTTCCTGCGTCCACTTTACTGCCATGGTAATTCCTCCGTTTCTCCGCTTTCTGCTCTTGGCGCAGCCATTTCTTCCTGTTCCTCTTCCTCATCTGCCTCCTGCGCGATCTTTTCCCACACTTCCTTTTTAGAGAGATCCGCCAGACGTTTCTGGCTCATCCCCGGAATTTTGCGGTCGAATCCGCAGACATCCGAATAAATGCAGTAATCGCAGGCAGTACGCTGTTTATCTGCAAACGGCTCCGCCGCGATCACACCGTCGGCGATCTCCTGTGCCATACGCTTCATCTTATGCGCCGCAAATCTCGATATCTGTTCAAACTGCTCTGTAGATACGGCGCTTGATGCAGCTTTTAACGATCCGTCTTTCTTAAGCCCTGCCGGTATCACGAGAGAATCGCCTGCGATCTCGCGGTCCAAAAGACGCAGTACCTCCATATCGCCATTTAAGACACCGTCGGGACGCAGCTTCTTCAAAAGCTTCTCCTGTATCTCCTCCGGCGAAGCATCCGCATCCTTATCTAGCACCGGATCGTCAAGATGATAGTAAAAAATCCCTGCCGGAATGACCTTTTTATCCGCATGAAGCCTGCGCTCCATCTCAAGCGCGGCGTTCAGATATACGACAAGCTGAAGCTGAAGCCCGTAATACAAAGAAACGGGATCAAATTTCGTATTTCCCGACTTGTAGTCTACGATCTTTACATACACACAGTCCGGCGTATCTGCGGTATCTACCCTGTCGATCCTTCCCTGCAATCGGATTCTGCCTGTTTTTCCAAACCGTACGTTGACTGATTCCAGATCGCCTGCTTCCGCAAAGGACACCTCAAACCCGACCGGCTTAAATTCGCCTGCCAGAAGCTGTCTGTGAAGCGTCCACACAGTCCGGCGCAGGATACGCTTGATACGCGTGATCGTATATTCCTCCCGCGCGCTTCCATGCAGGACTCCGTCCCCGTATTCTGCGGCGATCTCCTCTACGCACGCATCGATCAGACGCGCCTGCTCCTCCTGACTGATCTCATTCCAGTCCGTATTCTGTGCCTGTAATCTTCTGGAAAACAGCTCCATCGCGCGATGGAAAATGATTCCCAGATCAGCCGCCTTTACACCGTACAGCTCCCTCTCGGACAAATGCAGGCCGTACATGGCAAAATGCGTAAACGCACAAGCGGCAAACTGCTCCAGACGCGTCACACTGTTTACCATCACTTCCCCGTATAATTCCTTCGATGTCTGATACGACAGCCGCCCCTGCATGCCGCGCAGAAACGCAGCCTGCACAAGCGTTCTCACCCGATCGCGGTACGCTTCATCCTGAAGATACGAACGGTAAAGCTCCATCCATGCAGGATCTTCCGCTCCGCCGCGCAAGTCCTGCAGACCTTGCGTCAGATACAAAAGTCCGTTTTTCTTCGACGTTACCTGATAAATATCCGTTCCGCTTGGTTTTTCCGAAATAACCGGAATCTGCGGAAACATTTTTTGCAGCAGAGCCGCCAGATACGACGGACGCATCGCGCTTCCGTCACCGCCGCTTGCGCACCACGACAAATACAGCCGCTGCGACGGCTTTGTGAGATTCTGGTACAGATAAAATCTCTGAATGTAGCTGTTCTCTCTCACGGAAGGGGCAAGCTCTATCCCTGTCTGCCCAAGCACCTCGCGCTCCATATCAGACACTATGCCGCCTCCGTCTCCGCGCGCAGGCACCCAGCCGTCATTCAATCCGAGGAAAAACAAAACTTTTACGTGCGCAAGTCTCGACCGTTCAATATCTCCCACCTGCACCTGATCGATACCGGGCGGTATAATGCCGACGCTCGCATCGTCAAAGCCCGCGTCCAGAATTTCCGCAAACTCCTGCAGGCTGACGATCTCATCACCGAGCAGCTCGACCATCTCATCAAGCAGCGCGATCAGTATACTATAGATCTGCGCGTATTCTCTCGCTTCCTCTCTCGCTCCTTCCTGCAAAAGCATGATCTCGCGATCCTTAAGCTGCTGCTGAATACCGCATTCCTCCAAAAGCCCGTACAGCGTCTGCGCGTAATGGAGAAGCGGCTGCTCCTTTTTACCCATCTTTTCGGCAAACGGAAGCAGCAGATCTGCCGCCTGCGCACGGTATTCATTGCACTGCTGCAATTCCTCCGGTGTCATGCCGCCCGTCAGGTACGTCCATTCCTTTCCCCATTTGCCACGCCCGCGTATTCCGGCAGCCAGCACATAATTTTCCAGACGGTCGACAGCCTCCATAGGGATTCCCGTCATTCCGGTCCGCAGCAGACGAAATACCGTCTCATACGACAGATCATTCTGCACCGCCTGCAGTGCGCCGCGGATAAACTCCAGACACGGATTCAGCAGGATATGCCTCGTCTCATCAAGAAATGCCGGAACCTCATACATCGGAAATATTTTTTTCACGTAATGACCATAAGCGCCCATATTTCCCGTGATCACCGCAATATCACGATAGCGCAGATCCCCTTCCCGAACGAGACGGCAGATCGTGCGCGCCGCAAAATGCACCTCCTGTGCCGGATTGATACACGTATGGAAAGAAAGCTGCGCATCCTCCTGCGATCTTCCTGCCGGATCATTCTGCCCCTCTTCGTTCCGGCGGTATACACTGCGTTTTTTCCGAAACAGGTTCTGCTCCAGATGGTACAGCTCTCTTTTGCCGCAAAATCTTGGCAGGCAGTCTTTTCCGAGGATCACAGGCTCATCGATCGATGATACGCGCCGCGCCGCCTCGCTAACGCTTCGGATCAGCTTTCTGCTCGGCGCAAACAGCTCATGCTCCTGAATCTCTCCGTAAATATTTTCACGGCCATCTATCGTCACGGTGATCCAGATATTCGGACAGATCGATAAAAGCTCCTCAAGAACTTTTAGCTGCGCGGGCGTAAAGCCTGCAAAGCCGTCAAGCGCAAGCACGCTGCCGCGAAGAAGCTGCGACCGGTCCGCCACGCTGCAAAGTACGTCGAGCAGCTCCTCCGGCTTCATGAACTTTTCTCTCTGGTAGTCCAAAAAGGCGCGGTACAATATCTGTATATCTTTCAGCTTCGCATGAAGCAGCGGCCTGTTTTCGACAAACCGGATCATCTCCTGCAGCTCAAAGTCTGTAATCTCATACTGCATCAGCTCTGATAAGACAGACTTCACCTCTGAGATATAGCCCGGTCTGTTCATCCGCTTTCCAAGCACCTGAAGCTTTTCCTGCTGTTCGATCGCAACCTTTCGCAGCATCAGATTTTTTCCCGTCTCGGTGAGCACAGTCCTGCGGTCTGCCCCGACCTCTTCAAAGATACGGTGCGCCAGACGGCGAAAGCTTAAGACATCGATATTCATGATCCCTCTGTCAGGATGCAGCATGACAAGGTCTTTCTGCGTCTGCATCGTGAACTGCTCCGGCACGATCACCATATAATTCCGCTCCGGATGCTTCTGCGATTCCTCAATAACCTTCTGATATAAAAAATGGGACTTCCCACTTCCGGAATTTCCCATAATAAACTGAAGCGACATACCTTCTCCTTTCGCAGCCCGACATTTGCCTGCGGCAAATGCAGCTTCTCTAAAGTTCTACCTGTCTTTTAGTATACCGCAAACGGGAATCCATTGTCTACTGAAACAGCTATTTAGAATTTTTTCTAAATAGTTCTTGACTCCCAAAAATACGCATGCTATATTTACAATATCTATTTAGAAAATTTTCAAAATAATTTTAAACTGTTTAAAAGGAGGAATAGTATGAGCTTTGCAGAAACGTTTAAAGCGCTCTCCGATCCCGTCCGACGCGAGATCCTGATGCTTCTCCGACACGGCTCGCTCTCAGCCGGAGAGATCGGAACACATTTTGACATGAGCGGCGCGACGATCTCCTATCACTTGAGCATCCTGAAAAAAGCAGACCTGATATGGGAGAGCAGACAGAAAAATTTTATCTATTACGAACTGAACACCTCAGCGGTAGAAGAGATCATGCTGTGGCTGTCAAATCTGAAAGGAGATACGAAAAAATGAAAGAACTAAGACCATACAGAAAAAAACTGATCCTGACAACGCTCCTCACCTGCTTTCCGATTCTGGTCGGACTGCTGCTGTGGAACCGCCTGCCCGATACGGTAGCGACGCATTTCGGCACGAACAATGCGCCGGACGGCTGGAGCAGCAAAGCCTTCGCTGTGATCGGACTTCCGCTCCTCCTTGCCGTCGTACATTTATTCGCAGTTACTGTGACACTGAATGATCCGAAAAAGAAAAACATCGGCACAAAAATCTTTGGGCTGATCTTCTGGACCGTTCCGGTCGTTTCCTTGATCTGCTGTCTGTCGACGTACGCGTATGCGCTTGGTATTCCGGTCGATATCGGACTGATCGTCCATCTGCTTGTCGGCGCTGTTTTCATCCTGCTCGGCAATTATATGTCAAAAAATCATCAGAACTATACGGTAGGCATCCGCCTGCCATGGACGCTTGACAGCGCAGAAAACTGGAACAGGACACACCGACTCGCCTCCGTGCTGTGGATCATCGCAGGCATTGTCTTTATCGCAAACGGTTTCTTCCAGAATACGTTCGTTACCTTCGCTGTGATCGCAGCCGCAGCAATCGTTCCTATGGTGTATTCCTTTATCCTGCACACGAAAGGAATCTGATTCCCGAAGCAGTAACTATTTCTGACATTTTCTTATGAGATTGCTGCAAAATGCCGATTTCGGTGGGTTTTCGGTGGGTTTTCCAAAAAACATCCTGTTTTCGGAGAAAATCACCCATATTATTCCGCCTGTGGTATTTTGCAGCTTTCTCTGTTTTTCAAGTAGTCTGTTTTCTATTTTCAAAATACGGAAAACGCTCCACACCATCGAGAATATCTGCGAAATCTTCCCGCGGCGCGAGCTCAATATACCTTTCCAGAAGCGCAGTCTCTTCTTTGCGGTATCTCCCGTAAAAAATATCAAACAAGTTATGACCTCTTACATGTATCTTGATCTCCTCCATATGAAGCTTCACATCGTCCACAGTCTCCAGATTTTTTCCGATTACCTGTATCAATCGCTTTCCGCTTCTGATTTTGTACAGATATTCCTTCCATTTCTCCAGCAGAATCTCATAAAACGCATCCTCGGACGGGATAATGCCAAGCTGTGTCATCACAGCCGGATTCAGAAAATAGTTTTCAAAGGAATAATATTTCAGGATCAGGACGTTTTTCTCCGTCACGCGCGGAAGGCGGTCAATATCCTCGCGGCTGCGATCCTCATAATACCTGCAAAGCTGACGTTTCAGCTCCTCTCCGTCTTTCCCGTCCCCGTCCCGTATCATCAGGAAATCATCCTTTAGATACGTCTGATTCATATATTTTAGATTGGCATACGTCTTGATATTCGTACAGCTGTTTGTCGTGATGATTGCGATTCGGTGCAGATTTCCGTCCGCATCATACGTCTCCGAATAATATTTTTTAAGCAGCAGCGGCAGCCGCGTCTTATCCTGCCTTCCCTCAACGATAAACACGAAACTTACATTCATCAGCTCTGACGCAGAGTATCCGAGATCGTCGAGAACAGCGCTTAAGTCTGTCTTTTCGCAGACCTGCGGACAGCCTTCCTCATCCTGTATCATCCGGCGTATCTGCCTGCTGTTGAAATCTGACAGAAGATTCGGCGAGTGTGTGGAAAAGATCACCTGACTGTTCTTGGAAAGGCGGTACAAAATATCGCCCGATTTACGCTGCAGCGCCGGATGCAGGAAAATCTCCGGATTTTCCACGAGGATAAGATCCGCCGTTCCGCTGCGCGTCCTTCCGCACGCTTCCAGAAGAGAAAGCATGTAGATACTGCGCATTCCCTTTCCCATATAGCTGACCGGATGGTATTTCTGCTGCTTTTCATCGTATATCTCAGCCGTCACAAACAGCATTTTTTCCATATCGCGCCCCATAGAGTAAAGAATCTGCCCGCTTCCTCCGTTTTTGCGAAACGTATCGTTGACACGTTTTGAAAAATCATCGAGATTCAGCTGATACAGCTTGTATTCCAGAAGTTTTTCCGTCTCAAATGCATTCAGCTCCCGCGCCGTTTTGCGGTTGAGCAGCCCGATACACGAAAAACAGTGATTGCATTTTTTCGCACGCTCAAAAAGGCAGCAGTCAGAGCGCATCTGCTTGAGCAGCTCATCCTCCTGAAGCATCAGCAGATTTTCCTGCAATACGTCC